>NZ_AMGD01000020.1:0-197777 GCF_000297555.1 Paenisporosarcina sp. TG-14 | reverse complement strand
AGAAGTATTCCTGCTAGCTTTGTATCGCTCAAGATTTCAAATAATTGTCACTAAAAATAGAATTCGTTGCAATGATGGATAAATTCACACTAGTTGATTGAAGCGCAGGTGGCGACTTCTGCCCGCGAAAAGCGTCCAACGTAGTGGAAATAAACGGGTTTCTATGGTTACCCTTCTTAAAGGACAGGGCGTATTTTTAAATGCACGATAACATGTACACGATACGTTTGGGTACACACTTTTCGGGTATTAAATTACTATATATATAATAGTTGTTACCAGCAAAGAACAAGACGAAAAAATCGTTTTGTTTCTTTGTTGATAAAATACGGACAGTATTCCGTCAACTAATGTAATTGATGGAGGTGTGTATATGAAAACGGGAGTATTATGTATTCATGGCTTTACAGGAGGTCCGTATGAAATACAACCTTTTGTGCAATATATAGAAGAGAAGACGGATTGGCTTGTCAAAGTTCCTACATTACCTGGTCATGGCTCCACGCTTTCATTAACTGAGTTAACAGCAGAAAATTGGATGATGGAAGCTGAGCAAGCGTTAAGATTATTGCAAAAACAAGTACAACGAGTTGTGATTGTTGGTTTTTCTATGGGGGGATTAATTGCCCTATATTTGTCTAAGCGTTATAAAATTGATCGATTAGTACTCCTTAGTGCAGCCGCAAAATACATTAGTGGCGGACAACTTTTATCAGATGTTAAAGATATTATGACAGATGCAGTAAAAGGGAAACTTTCGACCAATACGATTTATCATTTATATGAATACAAATTAACTCATACGCCAATTCGGTCCGCTGTTGAGTTTTTGCGTATGGTAAAAATGATAGAACCTTACTACGAATCGATTAAAGTTCCAGTATGCATCGTGCAAGGACAAAAAGATGGTATAGTTCCGTTTACCAGCGGACAACATTTGTATGATTCTTTAGGTTCCGATGAAAAATATCTTATTACATCCAAAAATGGGAAGCATCTTATTTGTTACAGTGACGATAGCGAAGAATGGTTCGCTAAAGTGTTTAGCTTTTTGAAGTGAAACAGAAAACTAATTATTATGACTGTGGTTGATTAATTGCATATCGTCTTTAATCATGTTAAAGTATTTAAAGCAATGGATACATTTTGTGTAAAGACTCTTCGTATTAAGAAGAGGTCTTTTTTTTGAACATAACGGTTTGTTCAATTTTTTAGGGTAGGATGTTTAGTTTCAAACATCAAAACTGTGAACTTTCATAATAGCCACGTTCTAAAAAACGGTTAAAATAGGCTACCAACAGGTCACAAGAGACAGCGTTGTTTTATAAAACGTTTTTGAAACATACTCCCCATGATCGAACCGCTCGGCAAAAACCGGGCTTTCCTTTAAATATAAGTCCCCTCTGATAATTCTACAGAGAATTTTAAGTAACGGAAACGTTCCTCTTATAGGCTCGAATTTGCCGCAACTTCATCCTGAAAATGTAACCCTTTGTAATTGTAAAGAAAAAGGAGATTAAAATTTTGACAAATTTTTCAGAGTTAAATATTAGTGCATCAACATTAAAATCCGTAAAACGTATGGGTTTTGAAGAAGCAACACCAATTCAAGAAGGTACAATTAAGTTCGGAATGGAAGGCCGCGATATCATCGGTCAAGCACAAACAGGAACTGGTAAAACAGCTGCGTTTGGTATTCCATTGATTGAAAAAATTGACCCTAAGAATTCAAATATTCAAGGTCTAATTATTGCGCCAACACGTGAATTAGCGATCCAAGTTTCAGAAGAAATTTACAAACTCGGTCAAGACAAACGAGTGAAAATTTTATCTGTTTATGGTGGACAAGAAATTGGACGTCAAATCCGTGCATTAAAAAACAACCCACATGTAATCGTTGGTACACCTGGTCGTCTTTTAGATCATATTAACCGTCGTACTTTAAAACTTGATAACGTTCAAACGCTTATTTTAGACGAAGCGGATGAAATGCTAAACATGGGCTTCATTGAAGACATCACTAAAATTTTGGAAAGTGTTCCTGAAGATCGTCAAACATTGTTATTCTCTGCAACAATGCCGACAGCAATTCGTAAAATTGCTGAAAAATTCATGAAAACTCCAGAAATCGTTAAAATTCAATCAAAAGAAATGACAGTAGAAAACATCGAGCAATTCTACGTTCAGTCACAAGAACGTGAAAAATTCGATATTCTATCACGCGTTCTTAACGTTCACCAACCTGAACTTGCAATCATCTTTGGTCGTACAAAACGCCGCGTTGATGAATTATCGCATGCACTAAGCATTCGTGGTTATATTGCTGAAGGTATTCACGGTGATTTAAGCCAAGCTAAGCGTATGTCTGTGTTAAAACAATTTAAAGAAAACAAAATTGACATCCTAGTTGCTACTGATGTAGCTGCACGTGGACTTGATATTACAGGCGTAACACACGTTTATAACTATGATATTCCTCAAGACCCAGAAAGCTATGTACACCGTATTGGTCGTACAGGCCGTGCTGGTAAAAGTGGTGTGGCAGTAACTTTTGTTTCTCCACGTGAAATGGGTTACTTACGTATCGTTGAAGAAACAACGAAAAAACGTATGTCACCACTTCGTCCACCAAGCTCTGATGAGGCTCTAGTTGGACAACAACGTTTAGCTGTTGAATCACTTGGAGAAATGGTAGACAAAAACAGTATTGGTGATTACCGTGCATTTGCAACGGAATTACTTGAGAAATATGAAGCACTTGATGTTGTTGCAGCGGCATTAAAATCAATGACTCGCGAACCAAATGATACGCCAGTATCAATCTCTGAAGAACGTCCATTACCATCTCGTAAAGGTGGAAGTGGTGGCGGACGCAGTGGTGGCGGTGGCTATAAAGGAAACAACCGTAGTGGTGGAGGACGCCCTTCATCAGGTTCAGGTCGTAGTTCTAGTTCAGATCGTAGCGGAGCTCGTCGTCCTAGTGGTAGCCGTGATGGAAGTAGTTCTTCATCATCATCACGTGATGGTTCTGCAAACCGCGGTGGACGTCCACGTTCATCTTCACGTCGCGAAAGCTAATAAATAAACAAATATCACAGTCCAATTGGGCTGTGATATTTTTTTTGATGAAAAAAGAAAATATGAATTTTTAAAGTAATACCTTCGAACTTAGAGCGGCTATGTCTTGGTCCTATCATCTGCTCGAGGGCTTCTTTATGGGGGCAGAAAGGCACATTTTCACCTTTCAACATTTAATTAATTCAAAAACGTGTTTTCCAATCAGAGTCTACAGCGCTAGAGTTCGACTTTCTAGGCTAGTCATTTCAGGGGGATGAGCTAGAATGCGCTTTGCGCTTTTCTTAAATCATTTTTCCTGTAAAATAGTATTTATAGAAGAAAGTAGGTGTTTATATGAGAAAAGAGCCAATTAATCGAATTTCACCAAAAGGATTAAAGGTATGGCGATTATATGGAGTAATGCAATCAGCAGTAGTGCTGTTAATAGCAGTAGGCGCAGGGGTTTTAAACTGGTGGTTAGAAGGTCCTTTGTGGTTATTGGTGATTATTATAACAATCCCTCTATTATATACATATGTATTTGTTTATTTATTTCCGAAATTACGATGGCTTCGATGGAGATATGAGGTACGAGAACAAGAGATTGAACTACAATATGGACTTTTTATCGTCAAGAGAACTTTAGTGCCAATGATTCGTATACAGCATGTAGACACACAACAAGGACCAATTTTACGAAGATACAATTTAGCGTCTATTACGATTTCTACAGCAGCAACCAGCCATACGATTCCAGCACTAATCACGAGTGAAGCTGATGAACTAAGAAGTCGTATTTCGGTACTTGCAAGGGTGGCGGAAGATGATGTCTAAAGAACGTTATCAACTTCACCCGATATCTGCAGTTGTTAATTTTATAAAAGGTCTAAAAGATCTCATCTTTCCTTTTATCATTATTTTTGTAGCAAATAGATTTCAAGGTGGTTCTCCATCAAATGATGAGCATTGGACGAATTACATCCCTTATGTAATTGGAATCGTCGTTTTAGTGCTTGTTTTAGTAAGTGGAATCATTAAATGGAAACGGTTTATTTATTGGTTTGAAGACGATGAGTTACGTATTGAATATGGACTATTTGTTAAGAAGAAAAGATACATTCCTTTTGATCGTATTCAAAGCTTGAATTATACAGAAAGTATATTACATCGACCTTTTAAGCTAGTGAAAGTAACGATCGAAACGGCTGGTTCAGGCGTCTCTACAGAACCGGAAGCAGAATTGACAGCAATTACAAAAGAAGCTGCAAAGCAAATTGAAACAGAACTAGCTCTTGCCAAAAAGCGAAAAACTAATAAAAAAACTGATGAAAATGGAGAAATAATCGTGCAACAACTGGAAGAATTGGCTCTTGTGCCGAGTATACCAATTTTTAAAATGTCTATGAAAGATCTTCTAATTCTTGCCACTACGTCAGGTGGTATTGGTGTAGTAATTTCAGGACTCGCGGTTTTCTTAACTCAATTTTCAGAGTTGATTCCCTATGAGAAAATTTATGATGAAGTCGTAGTGTTTTTAAAATTTGGCGTTTTTATTGTGGCTCTAATGATCTTTGTTTTCCTAATAATTGCATGGGTGTTCTCTGTAATTATAACCACACTAAACTATTATCAATTTACAATAGTTCAAGAAGAAGACCAAATTGTATTGACACGCGGCTTGTTAGAAAAGAAAAAAGTCACCATTCCCATTGGTCGAGTACAAGGTATTCGAATTGTGGAAAATCCGTTAAGACAACTATTCGGGTATTGTACAGTAATTGTTGAAAGTGCTGGAGGCTCAATCAATGATCGAGATGAAAAAATTCGTTTGTTTCCACTTGTGAAGAAAAATAAAATCAAACAACCATTAAATAAGTTATTTGCTGATTTTGATTTTGACCCAATATGGACAAGTGCTCCAAAAAGGGCTAAACCATTTTATTATCGACTTGATTTTCTTTGGGTGATCCCAATTGTGGGCGGGATTAGTTACTTCTACTACCCATATGGTTTGTTTTCGTTACTATTGGCTCCAGTGATTTTTATGCTTGGCTTATGGCAGCACCGATCAGCAGCGCTTTTCCTCACAAAAAATCAGCTGTCCTTACAATACCGTGGAATTAGTAAATATACGTTTTTCATTGAAAAGAAACGCATGCAATCGCTTGAGATGAGACAAAGTCCATTCCAAAAAAGGAAAGCGTTAGCTTCTATAGAAACGACGATAAAATCAGGAGTGCTTGGCGCAACGGCACAAGTAGAACATTTAGAAGTAGAATATATTGAAGAAGTTATGAATTGGTATGAACCATCTGGTTATGTAGACGAAAAAAAAGGACAGCCATAATAACGGCTGTCCTATCTTTTTCTATTTTTCCAGTTGACGTTTGCTTTACCTTTAGGTTTAAAAAATACCAAGCCAATTAAGAATCCAACTGCTAACCCTGTTAAATGGGCTGTAATGTTAATGTTGGGTGTTAAGAAAGTCATCACGATACTGATGATAATGATGGGTACAATAATTTGACTGAGTTGAGGTAATTTATTTCGTGCATAGTAGACGAGACCGCCAAATGCACCAAGAATTCCGTAGATTGCTCCACTTGCCCCGACATGTACATAGTTAGCATCCTGTAATACGAACGTGGCGACGGTACCAAACAAACCGGCCATAAAATAAAGGGTTAAAAAGCGAACTTTTCCTGTAAGTTTTTCAAGTTCAGGTCCAAATAAAAATAATGAAAACATATTAAATAATAAATGTACAAATCCAGCATGTAGAAACATAGGCGTAATAAAGCGCCACCACTGTCCATCAGAAATTAAGTAATTAGCTCCCGCTCCATAAATAAATATTAAATTTCCAAGGTAGGGGACCAACGATACTACATGGATAATAATGTTGATTGCAATAATTATGGAGACAACTGGGTATAGCTTAATGTATTGGGAAAAATTTTCAGTTCGACTAAACATATCTTCACCTCATATTTGTATGCGTGTATTATACCGTGAAACTACAATAGGATGAAAGGAGAAGTCTTTCATGATTTTGGGAATCGGCTTAGATGTGACCGAAATAGAGCGAATAAAGACTGTACATTTCCATACTTTAAAATTTAAACAGCGAATTTTATCTGTCCGTGAATTAAGACGCTTTGCCGAACTATCAGAAAAGAGACAACTTGAATTCTTGGCTGGTCGCTTTGCTGCTAAAGAGGCTTTTGCAAAGGCACTAGGAACAGGTATAGGTAGGAATTGCAGCTTTCTAGATATTGAAGTGTTACCAAACGATAATGGAAAGCCTATGTTGTATTTTAAAGGTCAAGAAGTAAAAGGCTATGTAAGTATCACTCATACAAAACAATTTGCAGCAGCACAAGTAATATTGGTTGAATAATCCCTGTCCCTGTTTCATAAGATGTTTTAACGGATCGATATGAGAAAGGGTGGATTTATTGCGTAACCGTTTATATGTAGGATTAATATTATTGTTGGTGTTATTATTGTCAGCTTGTGGTGCTGAGTCGAAAGAAGATGTATTAAAGAAGTTAAGTACAAAATGGGTTGAGACAAAAGGCTATGAGTTAGACGCGAAAATGAAAATTAGTACTGGTTCAGAACCTCGTCTTTATGAAGTGAGTGTGTGGCACACGAAACCTGAGTTTTATCGTGTGAAGGTTAGTCAAACAGGTGAAGATGTATCACAAACAATTGTAAGAAATAAAGAAGGTGTATTTGTTATCACACCGACACTAGGGAAGACTTATAAATTCCAAAGTGATTGGCCTGAGAAAAATAGTCAAGCCTATTTAATTGGTTCACTAGCACAAGACATTAAAGCTGATAAAGAATCGGTGATGACAGAAACCGAGAATTCGTATGTTTTTGAAACCAAAACTAGAAACAGTCATCAAAAGATGTTGCCTACACAAAAAATCCATATTAGTAAGAAATCATTGCTGCCAACAAAAGTTTTTATTTTAAATGATCAAAAAGAAGAACAAATCAGTATCACATTTGATAAGATTACTTTAGGCACTTCAAGAAGTGCTGCTGATTACAAAGCAGATATGCCTGAAGACACGACTAAAAACGAAACAGCGAGTACCGATACTGAATTACCAGTATTCCAAACACACTACCCTTCACTTCAATGGGAAGGCATAAATATGGTAGAAGAAAAAGTGATTAAAGATGACAAACAAGAGCGAGTAATATTAACATATGGTGGTAACAAAGAATTTACAATTATTCAATCTCCAATTGTTAAGAAGGATGTAGACTTAGTTCCTGTATTTGCAGCTGGTGATCCTGCCGATTTAGGTTTTGTTATTGGTGCAATAACTGATCAATCAATTACTTGGGAACAAGATGGTGTTCAATTCTTCTTAGCATCAGATTCAATGTCACGTGAAGAAATGATGACTGTCGCATCTTCTATGACAGCAAGTGAGTCGAAATAAATCTACCACACTAACTATCGAACCCTAAATGAGGAATGAACAACATGCAGCCAACTAATTTTTATCGACCAACATTTGCACAAATTGATTTGAATGCTATAAAAATGAACATACTTAATCTGAAGAAACATATCAGTCATTCCGTAGAGGTAATTGCAGTAGTTAAAGCAAATGCTTATGGCCATGGTGATCTTGAAGTGTCAAAGACTGCATTAGAAGCTGGGGTAAGTATGCTTGCCGTTGCCACACCAGATGAAGCGATTCGATTGCGTGAAAATGGCATCGAATCGCCCATTCTTGTGCTTGGTGCATCCTCTCCTTCATTTGCTAATGTGGCTAGCGAACACGACATTACAGTAACTGTATTTCAAAAAGATTGGTTTCTTCACATTCCACCCTTACCTAAAAAGCTAAAAGTACATATTAAAATTGATACAGGTATGGGAAGGCTAGGCATAACAACAGAATCAGAATTAGACATGCTTATTCAAACCATTCAACAACGACAAGACGTAATCATGGATGGTGTTTTTACACATTTCGCAACGGCCGATGAAGAGGACGTCATACATTTCTCTAACCAATTGACAAAGTTTAAACTGTTTTTGCAACACTTTCCTAAACGACCGAGGTGTATACACGCTGCGAATAGTGCGGCTTCATTAATTCATATGGATTCTTTATTTGATGCCGTAAGATTTGGCATCTCCATGTATGGATTATTACCTTCGGAACATGTAAAAAAAGAACTTCCTTTTCCGTTAGTGCAAGCCATGAGCTTGCATACAGAAGTTGTACATGTAAAAAAAGTATGTGCAGGATCTTCCATTAGTTATGGAGCAATTTACACCGCTAGTGAAAATGAATGGATTGCAACCCTACCAATCGGTTACGCAGATGGAATGCTGAGAGGTTTGAGTGGACAAGAAGTGTTGATTCAAGGAAAGCGGATGCCAATTGTTGGTAAAATATGCATGGATCAATGCATGGTACGTTTGCCTGAACAGGTTAACGTTGGAGAACGAGTTACGTTAATTGGAAGACAAGGAACGGAACAAGTAACCATTGAAGAATGGGCACAAAAATTGCAAACAATTTCATACGAAATTCCTTGTGTACTTACGAATCGAGTGCCAAGGACATACACACTATAACTTTCGACATAAACCGACCAAACTAATAATATTGTCAGATATTTTCCTTCTTTGTCTTCTCATTGTATGTTTCAAATGGTAAGATAGAAATGTATTGAAAAGAGGGACGGGTTTGTCGGAGGTGTTTACTGTGAATGAAAAGAGAAAAACAAAGGAAGTTATTGTGAAACTTCCAAGACAATTTGTGAACAATCTTGATAAACAGAAAGAACAACAACTGGCTAAGCCAGAAGAGTTTGTTTATATTTCGACAAAAAAATCAATTAAACAAGTTCAACCAAATCTTATACGAGAAGCGATGATCAAGGGCTACGTAGAAATGTCGCAGATTAACTTGTCCATTGCAAGCGAGTGTCTGCATTTGGAATATGAAGCGGAGCATACTGTGGAGCGACTTGTAAGCGGAGGATGAAATCTTGAACGTAAAACGTGGTGACGTTTTTTTTGCTGACTTATCGCCAGTAGTCGGGTCTGAACAAGGTGGGACTAGACCCGTTCTGGTGATTCAAAACGATATTGGAAATCGTTTCAGCCCAACAGTCATCATTGCGGCTATCACGGCGCAAATTCAAAAAGCAAAATTACCAACACATGTGGAAATCAATGCTAAAAAGTATGGGTTTGAACGGGATTCCGTTATTTTGCTTGAACAATTGCGTACGATTGATAAATCGCGGCTGACCGATAAAATTACTCAGCTGGATGATGTTCTGATGGAAGAAGTCGATGAGGCGCTAGAAATAAGTCTTGGTCTTGTAAAGTTTTGAATATACATAATGGAAAAACATCGTACCGGAAATTTCCTGTGCGATGTTTTTTTGTGAGCAATTAAAATACGTGTATACCTAGCTATTTTCCGTTAGAATATAATGTAGCTATCAAATAATTTAAGGAGGTTTTACAAGAGAGTATGAATAAGAAAATGACTACATTTATGCAAGATAATATAGAAGAAATATTAGTAGAATGGCAAGAGTTGATGAAAGATGATTCAGATGAACGTTTCTTTCAAGTAATGTCACAAGATGTCATCACTAAAACAAGTCGTGAATTTGCGGAGTTAATGATTTCTAATCTTTTTGAGGGTGAAAATGATTATGACAATCGCTTAAAAGAGTTTACTAACAAAGTGGTGCGTTTTGGTTGGTCTATTAGCTTTGTGATGTCAGCAATCAATCATTTTGCACAAGTAGTCTATGAGATGTTAGAAAAAAACAAAACTATCAACGAACAAAACTTGAAAGAATATGTAATGATATTCACTAATTGGATTTCACCAATGCGAGATGGAATTCTTGAGACATATGCAAAAACATGGGAACGTACGGTTCAATTACAAAGAATGGCGTTGCAAGAACTCTCAGCATCATTAATTCCGGTTTTTGATAAGATTTCTGTTATGCCGCTTGTCGGTACGATTGATACAGAACGTGCAAAATTAATTATAGAGAATTTGTTAGAAGGTGTAGTGAAACACCGTGCGGAAGTTGTGTTATTAGATATTACAGGTGTACCTGTTGTTGATACTATGGTTGCACATCACATAATTCAAGCTGCAGATGCAGTTCGTTTAGTTGGTGCAAAGTGTATGCTCGTTGGAATACGTCCCGAAATTGCACAAACAATCGTTACTTTAGGTATAAACCTAAAAGATTTTACAACAACAAGCACATTGCAACGTGGTGTTGAACAAGCATTGGCTTGGACAAATCGTAAAATCGTGGAGGTGGAATAGTCTTGAACTTACGTATACCAATATTGAAACTAAAAGATTGTCTTATTGTCTCTGTCCAATGGGAGTTAGATGATCACACTGCTCTTCAATTTCAAGAAGATTTACTATCTAAACTACATGAAACTAGTGCACGTGGTGTTGTAATTGATTTAACACCAATAGATTTTATTGATTCTTTTATAGCTAAAGTTCTGGGAGACGTGATTAGTATGTCTGGACTAATGGGTGCAAAAGTTGTCATTACTGGAATTCAACCTGCAGTCGCTATTACCCTTATCGAATTAGGTATTCGTTTAGAAGGCGTCATAACCGCGTTAGATTTAGAAAATGGTCTTGAAAAACTCCAGCGAAAATTGGAGGCATAATTATGGAATATCGGTCATCTGTAGAGATTTTAACAGAGTGGGACATTGTTGCTGCGAGGCAACTTGGTCGTAACGAGGCAAAAGAAGTTGGCTTTGGAACGGTTGACCAAGCGCGTATCACGACAGCAATCAGTGAACTAGCTCGTAATATTTATTTATATGCAGGAACAGGTAAAATTGAAATTGAACGTATATCTGATGGAAGAAGAGTAGGTATTATTATTATTGCGTCAGATGAAGGTCCCGGAATTTCTGATGTTAGAAAAGCGCTGGAAGATGGTTACTCTACTTCTGGTGGATTAGGCGCTGGTGTACCTGGAGTAAAACGTCTAATGGATGATTTTAAAATAGACACCGTTGTGGGAGAAGGAACCGTTATTAAAGCGACCAAGTGGATTCGCTAGGAGGTTAGAGGTCAATGCCTCGAGAAATTGAAAGACAATATAAAGAAATACTTAAACAATATGTAATGCAACAAACAGAGAAGAATTTATATGCAGGTCAGAACTTCAGTCGTCAATTAATCAAAAAAAATGTAGCTCCTGAAGAAGTAATTAGTGTTCATAAGGCAGCTCTAGAAGAATTGTTTCCGGAGTTGCAAACTGAAGTATTGCATTCATTTGATTTCCTAATTGAAATGATGATTCGATATGGCCTTGCTCATTCCGAACATCAAAGTCTACTCCAACACCAAAAAGAATTGAATGTTGAAATAGATTTAGCCGCTAATGTTCAAAAGACGCTATTGAAAACAACTATTCCTCAAGTTGATGGTCTTGAAATTGGTCTCATATCAGTACCAGCACGGAAAATGAATGGAGATTACATTTATTTCCTCAGCGATAATCATCACAATGCAGGGGTAGCGGTGGCGGATGTAATAGGTAAGGGTATTCCAGCCGCGCTTTGTATGTCCATGATTAAGTACGGGATGGATAGTCTCCAGGATGCATCTTCGGATCCGAAAAAAGTACTAGATATTATTAACCGTATCGTTGAAAAAGGTGTCAATGACGATATGTTTATTTCCATGTTTTACGGTCGATATAATGTAGAACATTCTATTCTTACATATGCTTCGGCAGGTCATGAACCTGCTCTTTTTTATGATGCTAAGAAGGATGAATTCTCTGAGTTACATGCAAAAGGCTTATTACTAGGTGTCGTTCCAAATGTTACATATGCACAACACGATGTGAAGATGGAGATTGGCGACTTTGTCGTTATGATGACAGACGGTGTAACCGAATGTAGAACGGATGAAGGATTTATTGAACAAAAAATTATCGCATCATTAATCCAATCCTTGCATCACGAATCTGCTCAAACGATTGTGGATACAGTGTTTAAAGAATTAGAAAAAATGCAAAATTTCGAACTTCGTGATGACTTTACGCTTGTCATTTTTAAAAAAACTAATTAAAAGGTTTTAAACGTCGGAACAAGTGGTAATTAATGAGTAACTAAAGATTTTATAGATGGACGGGGTGTCTGGAGATGAATATTCAAGTCGTTTTAAAAGAAGAAGAGAACGTTGTAATAGGTATTATCAGTGGAGAAATCGATGCTTTTACTGCACCAATACTACGTGAAAAGTTAGCCGCAGTGCAAAAAAAAGAAGGTTTACATGCCCAATTAGATATGACGGATGTATCATATATGGATAGTACTGGACTTGGAGTAATCGTTGCTTTTTTCAAAAATATTAATGCAATTAATGGTCATGTTAAATTAACTGGATTATCGCCTCGTCTAAAAAGATTATTTGATATTACGGGTCTTGGAGCAATTATGGACATTGAGACAGATAATAAAGGTGGAAACTGATTATGAGACCATTTGATTATGTAGAAATTCGAGTTCCTGCCAAATCTCAATATGTAGGCGTTGCGCGCTTAACAATTTCGGGATTAGCAAGTCGCATTGGGTTTACTTACGATGATATCGAAGATTTAAAAATTGCTTCATCGGAAGCGATTACAAATGCAGTTCAGCATGCATATACTGAAGTCGATGAAGGCGAAGTGGTAGTTGGCTGTGCACTTTACCCTAACAAAATTGAAATCATGGTAGCAGACCACGGCAAAAGCTTCAATTTTGAAGAAACGAAAGCTAAAGTTGGACCTTATCATGAAGAGCAAGAAGTTCAATTTTTACGTGAAGGTGGACTTGGCTTGTATTTAATAGAGACATTAATGGATGAAGTGAAAGTACACCATCAAGAAGGCGTAACGATCTTTATGACAAAATATGTCGGAGTAGAGCAGGTGGAAGAGAATGTCGAACCTATCTCCTCCTAGTTATAAGCAAACGAAAGAACAGGTCTTAGAGTGGATTAAAGCCTATCAAGAAACAGAAGATGAAGATGCACAAACCAATTTAGTATTAAATTACCAACGCTTAGTTCAATCGATTGCACGCAAATATTCGAACGGAAAATCGTATCACGAGGACATCGTTCAAGTAGGCATGTTAGGCTTACTTGGTGCTATTCGTCGATACGATCCTGATTTTGGAAGAACGTTTGAAGCATTTGCCGTTCCGACAATCATTGGCGAGATCAAGCGTTTTTTGCGTGATAAAACATGGGCTGTTCATGTTCCGCGGCGTATTAAAGAATTAGGGCCGCGAATAAAATCAGCTGTAGAAGCATTAACAACTGATCTTCAACGATCTCCTAAAGTAATTGAAATTGCTGAATACCTCGAAGTTGACGAAGATGATGTTTTAGAGGCAATGGAGATGGGCAGAAGTTATCAAGCCCTGTCAATGGACCATTCTCTTGAATCGGATTCAGATGGAGGTAGCATTACATTATTTGACGTTATTGGTCAAAAAGATGATGGCTACGAAAAAACAGACCAACGCTTGTTAGTAGCTAATGCACTAAGTGTCCTTACAGATCGAGAAAAAGAAGTGATACAGTATACATATATTGATCAGTTGAGCCAAAAAGAAACGGGCGAAAAACTCGATATTTCTCAAATGCATGTTTCTCGATTACAACGTAAAGCCATAAAGAAATTACAAGATGCGATACAAGCTGCTGGCGGAGCATCTAAATGAAATCAATTCAACACACTAATTTAGAAGTATATGTCTATCAAGAAGCAAAAGAAGGAAATTATGAATCAGGAGATACGTATTTTACGTATATGAATGAGGATTATTTTTTGTGTGCGATTGCTGACGGTTTAGGCAGTGGGCCAATTGCTAAACAATCAGCTGATGTTATTCCTGTTATCTTAGGTGAATATCATCATGAAACAATTGATAATTTGATGCGCAGATGCAATGAATTAATGTTTCAAAAACGTGGTGCGGTAGTGGCGATTGTTAAAGTAGATTTTTTAGTCAAAACGATTGAATATAGTTGTGTTGGAAACATTAAGTTCTATATGACTCGAAAAGATGACGATAAAATGATTTACCCGTTACCTGTAATGGGTTATTTATCGGGACGATCTCAAAAACTCAACACACAATTATTTGCGTATAATCCTGGTGATTTGTTCTTGTTTCATTCGGACGGTGTTGTGTTAAGAAATCCTAAAAAAGTTATGCAAAATAGTTCAGACGCATATGAACTATATCAAACGTTAAGTGCAACAATTGAACACGGTGACGATGCAACATTTATCACAGTTAGCCTGCTCCAATAAAATGGAGCGGGTTTTTTTGTTACAATAGTAAAGTGTAAAGAGAGAGGATGAGTCATATGGAAGCGAAAGAAATGATGCAACGAATTGCGAAAGAAATAAATATACGCCCAGCGCAAGCTCAACAAGTCGTGGATTTACTTGAAGAAGGAAATACAGTTCCCTTCATAGCGCGCTATCGAAAAGAAGCAACTGGCTCATTAGATGAAGTACAAATAAAAGAAGTAGAAGATCGATACCGTTACATACAACAAATAGAACAACGAAAAGAGGAAGTTCTTCGCTTAATTGATGAGCAAGGGAAATTGACTGAAGAGTTATCTACGGCCATATTAGCAGCCTCTGTCTTACAACGACTAGAAGATTTATATCGACCATATAAGCAAAAGCGTAGAACGAAAGCGACCGTTGCAAAAGAAAAAGGACTAGAGCCTTTAGCTAATCTTTTATTTAGCTATTCGAAGACACAACCTGAAGACCTTGCGCAAGACTTTGTGAATGAAGAAAAAGAAGTGGCGAATGTAGAAGAAGCATTACAAGGTGCTCGGGATATATTAGCAGAACAATTTGCTGATGATGCGAAGATTCGTGAAAAAGTTAGAAATTTAACACGCGCTGAAGGCTCAATTGTATCGTCAGTGAAAAAACAAGATGCTGATGAAAAAAGTGTATTTGAAATGTACTATGACTACACTGAGCCAGTAAAAAAAATCGTTCCTCACCGTGTTCTTGCAGTAAATCGTGGAGAAAAGGAAGAGATTTTGAAAGTTAGTTTGCATGCGCCAGTTGATCGTATTTTAACTGTCATGCGGGATGAGTGGATTCCGACGTACAGTTCTTCACCAAGCATTTCACATGTGACTGAAGCAATTGAAGACTCTTACAAACGCCTGATTTCACCTTCAGTTGAACGGGAGATTCGCGCGGAACTAACAGAAAAAGGGGAAACTCAAGCTATTCATATTTTTTCTGTAAACTTGCGAAACCTATTGCTACAACCACCCTTAAAAGGAAAAGTAGTGTTAGGTCTAGATCCGGCTTACCGAACAGGGTGCAAATTAGCCGTCGTAGACGATACAGGAAAACTTCAAGAAGTATCCGTTATCTATCCGCATCCACCGCAATCGAAATTAGAAGCGTCTAAGAAAGCTATATTAGACATATTAAGACGCTATCCAATTTCAATTATTGCAATTGGGAATGGTACGGCTTCTCGAGAATCCGAACAATTTGTTGCGGAATGTCTAAAAGAAGCTAATCGTGAAGTTGCATACGTAATCGTCAATGAAGCTGGTGCGAGTGTATACTCAGCTTCAGACACTGCGCGGGCCGAGTTTCCTGATTTGCAAGTCGAACAACGAAGTGCGGTTTCAATTGCTCGAAGACTGCAAGATCCACTTTCTGAGCTAGTGAAAATTGAACCGAAAGCTGTAGGAGTAGGTCAATATCAACATGACGTCTCTCAAAAGAAACTAAATGAGTCATTAACCTTTATAGTAGAAACAGCAGTTAACCAAGTCGGTGTAAACATAAACACTGCATCAGCATCATTGTTGCAATATGTCTCTGGATTATCAAAGACCGTAGCTGAAAATGTTATCATTATGCGAAATGAAAACGGAAAATTCACATCACGTGCTCAACTGAAAAAAATTCCTCGTTTAGGCGCAAAAACGTATGAGCAAGCTATTGGGTTTTTACGAATTCCAGAAGCCAAAAATCCCTTTGATGCTACTGGTATTCACCCAGAAAGTTATAAAAGTGCAGAAGAAGTGTTGAAAACTGCCGGATTAACGAAAGTACAAATAGGAACGAAAGATGCTGAACTCGCCCTAAGTGAGTTGAATTTAAGAGAGTTAAGTGAAAGACTAGAAGTGGGAGAAATCACTTTGCAAGATATCGTGGACACGCTGAAAAAACCAACCCGCGATCCCCGTGATCAATTCCCGCAGCCACTTCTCAAAACTGATATTCTTCAAATGGAAGACTTATCAAGTGGCATGGAGCTACAAGGGACAGTTCGCAATGTCGTTGATTTTGGTGCATTCGTAGACATAGGTGTAAAACAAGATGGGCTTGTACACATTTCTAAATTAAAAAAAGGTTTTGTAAAACACCCACTTGATGTCGTTGCACTTGGAGACATCGTAACTGTTTGGGTGGAACAAGTTGAAAAGACAAAAGGACGAATTTCATTAACAATGTTGCCCCCAGTAATGAAAAACTAATATGGAACCTGCTTATTGTTAATCAATAAGCAGGTTTTAATGAATTCAAAGGATGGGTCGAATGACAAATGAAGAACTTCACCTACTGGTAATAAAAATCTCCGAAAATGTTTTTAACAAACCATTTCGGCATGAAGCCTATTTCAATAGTCGACTTAAAACAACCGGTGGGCGATATATGTTACAAACTCATCACATTCAACTTAATCCAAAATCACTAGAACTTTATGGTGAGGAAGAACTTGAAGGAATTATTCGACATGAACTTTGTCACTATCACCTTCATATAGAAGGAAAAGGGTATAAGCATCGCGATAGAGATTTTAAATATTTATTAAAGATGACTAATTCACCGAGATTTTGTGCAAACTTAGGTTCTGCAAAAAGAAAAAGCGGAGCTATTCAACATGTCTATGGTTGTGTCTCATGTGGCCTTCTTTATAGACGGAAGATTCGTTTAAATACCGCCAAATACCGCTGCGGCAAGTGTTCAGGTCAATTATCAAAAGTACAATAATAATTCTTTGCAGAAATTGTGGGAAAGTAGTTGACGAGGATGAAATACCTCACTATAATAGGGAAAGTCGATTAGTTCACCAACACTATTCCGAAGTAGCTCAGTGGTAGAGCACCGCACTGTTAATGCGATGGTCGTAGGTTCGAGTCCTACCTTCGGAGCCAAGGCCCCTTGGTCAAGCGGTTAAGACACCGCCCTTTCACGGCGGTAACACGGGTTCGATTCCCGTAGGGGTCACCAATTTTTAATAAACTATGTTATACTTACAATAATGAAATCGCGAGAGTGACACAGAAATTTAACTTCCTATAAAGAAGTCGCGAGGGTGTAATAACGCAGCTGTACGAGACGGCAAGTAACATCGAAGCTGGCGAAAGCCGATGCAGAAGTCAAACTTACTTTAAACAAAGCTTTATAACAATAACATTATCGCGGGGTGGAGCAGCACGGTAGCTCGTTGGGCTCATAACCCAAAGGTCGCAGGTTCAAATCCTGCCCCCGCAACCAAATGGTCCCGTGGTGTAGCGGTTAACATGCCTGCCTGTCACGCAGGAGATCGCCGGTTCGATCCCGGTCGGGACCGCCATTTTTTATGAAGTATCTAGAATTGGAATAAGCAAAGAAGGTCGAGAAAGCAAAATGAGTAAGTAAAGGAGCGTACTAACGTACGTGACTGAACGAACGAATGAAGCTGACAAAGAGATTCGCAGCTTAATACAATTCGAATGTGGCTCAGTAGCTCAGTCGGTAGAGCAAAGGACTGAAAATCCTTGTGTCGGCGGTTCGATTCCGTCCTGAGCCACCATAATGCGGGTGTAGTTTAGTGGTAAAACCTCAGCCTTCCAAGCTGATGATGAGAGTTCGATTCTCTTCACCCGCTCCAAATGTGGGCCTATAGCTCAGCTGGTTAGAGCGCACGCCTGATAAGCGTGAGGTCGATGGTTCGAGTCCATTTAGGCCCACCATTCCTAAGTAGCTCAGTGGTAGAGCACCGCACTGTTAATGCGATGGTCGTAGGTTCGAGTCCTACCTTCGGAGCCAATCTGGGGAAGTACTCAAGCGGCTGAAGAGGCGCCCCTGCTAAGGGTGTAGGTCGGGTGACCGGCGCGAGGGTTCAAATCCCTCCTTCTCCGCCAGATAGGCCCCTTGGTCAAGCGGTTAAGACACCGCCCTTTCACGGCGGTAACACGGGTTCGATTCCCGTAGGGGTCATTTAAAAAGATGCGCTATCTTCGGGATAGCGTGTTTTTTTATGCATAAATGTCGAAAAATAGCGAATTGTGACAATTGAAAATGAAAGCTCTTAAAATTAGCATTAGAATTGGATAATTTACAAATACAAAAGAAAAACCGCAACTGCTTATAGAAGCATTGCGGTTTTTCTGTTATTTAAGTAAATAACTAATTAATAATCCTAATCCGAGCAAGAAACCAAATATAGTATTTGTTAATGCAGTATCTTTCATAGCTGGTGCTACTTCAAAATTATGTACTTTCCTCTTAAAAATTAGAATTGCACGTACTGGTTTTTTTACGCTTAACATAATAAGAAGAGCCCAAGGTGTAACTACGCCAAAAATAACTAAAACTATTATCCACACATATGAAACTACGAACAACGCTAGTAATACATCAATTGCTCGTTTACGACCAATTAAAATGGCCATTGTTTTACGACCGCTTTCTTTATCGCCATCTAAATCTCGAATATTGTTAGATAGCATAATTGCTGCAACAAGAAGCATACTTGGAACAGACAGTAATAGTGCAATCGTTGTAACGTTACCTGTTTGAATAAAAAAAGCAATTAAAACAATTAACATGCCCATAAATATTCCTGAGAACAATTCACCAAAAGGAGTATAAGCAATTGGATATGGACCACCAGTATATAAATAACCAATGGCCATTGCCACAGCTCCAACAACAGCTAATAGCCAAGTGGTTTGGATACATATATAAATGCCCAATAAAATCGAAATTGCATAAAGCAATAATGCAAGTTGCATAACTGTTTTAGGTTTAACACCGTTTCTTACGATGGCACCACCAATTCCAACTGACTTTTCATTATCTAACCCTCTTGTAAAGTCATAGTACTCATTAAACATATTTGTTGCAGCTTGGATAAGCATACTTGCAAATAACATGGCAAAAAATAAAGTCCAGTGTATTTCAATATAAGAAATTGCAATCATTGTTCCTAAAAATACTGGGACGAAGGATGCAGTTAATGTATGAGGCCTTGTTAATTGCCACCATATACGCCAGCCAGTATCAGCTTTTAATTCGTGTGACATGTAGCTTCCTCTCCTTATTCTTTTTTCACCTCCCTTATTGTACTTCATCAACTTAATTATAGGTAGATTGTTTGCTTATCTGATGCTGAATCGGGAATAAAGAGGTATGATAGTAGGTAGGATATTGAAGGATCTTTACATTTTTGTGAAGACCTATTTACGGAGGGAAACTGGATGATTCAGAAGTCAATTACATCCATAGGTTACGCAAGCGAAGATCTATATTCGGGCGTACATTTTTATACAGAAACTATTGAAGTAAGTAGATTATCCTCTATTGCTTTTTTTGAAGCAGGGGAGTCATATAAAGGACAGCGATTTTATTGGCAAAACCGTGAAAAAACATTTACCTTAGTTGGAATTGGTCATGCCCATGTTATTTCAAGTTCCTCAGAGGACAAGCGCTTTGAGGAAGTTGATAAACAATGGAGTGAACTATGTTCTAAAATTGTAAATGAGGAACATGATTTACAACCTATTTTATTTGGTGGTTTTTCATTTGATCCGGCAAACCAATTATCTTCTGAGTGGGACATGTTCCCTTCAGCTTACTTTGCTGTGCCTTCATTTCAACTGGTTATTCGAGACGACAGAGTTTTTATTAGTATTCATTTAGTAACGAAGGAGAAAGACTCACAACATCGATTTGATCAGTTGCGCTCTGAACGAGATGATTTAATTCATGCAGCGCAAGTAAGAGAATTAAAGCAATATGCAAAACCGTTGTTAACGAACTTAGAAGAGCGTTTTAAAGAACTCTATTTAGATGCAGTTTCTCATGTTACTAAATTGATACGTACTGGAGAAGCTCAGAAAGTCGTGATCGCACGTTCGTTAGCCTTAACATTTGCTGAAGATGTCAGTTCGCCTTCAGCCATGTACCATGTGTCAAAAGAACAACCAGAAAGTTTTCTGTTTGGTTTAGAGCTTGCTGATAATTTATTCTTTGGGGCTACACCTGAACGATTAGTGAAGGTAGAAAATCGAAGAGCACTTTCTACATGTTTAGCAGGTTCTATTAAAAGAGGTCAGACTGCAACAGAAGATCAGCAACTTGGCAATGAACTATTGCAGGATTCAAAAAACCTTGAAGAACATCAATACGTGGTTGATATGATTACCAAAGTATTTAATAAATATTGTGAGGCAGTTAAAGTACCAAAATATCCAAAGCTGATGAAAATTCGAGATATTCAGCATTTATATACTCCTGTTGAAGGTCAATTGCAAAAAGGTCAAGGTCTATTGCAACTTGTTAAAGACTTGCATCCAACTCCAGCTTTAGGCGGAGAACCACGTGGCGATGCCATGGCCATTATTCGAATGGTTGAGCAAATGAATCGTGGTTATTATGCTGCTCCAGTTGGTTGGATTGATGCTGCAGGTAATGGTGAGTTTGCTGTTGCCATTAGGTCAGCCTTATTAAACAAACAAAATGCGTACTTATATGCTGGTGGGGGAATCGTAGCAGATTCAGACCCAACTTCGGAATATGCTGAAACATTAGTGAAATTCAGACCGATGTTACGAACTCTTGGAGGCAAGTTTAATGGATAATCGTGCAAACTTAACCGAGTACGTTCATACTATCGTGCAAACTTTTCTTCAAGCTGGTGTTCAGGATGTTGTGATTAGTCCAGGTTCTCGCTCTACACCTCTAGCTTATGCGTTTAGTCAAACACAAGCCTTTAACACATATATGCAAATTGACGAGCGTTCAGCTGGATTCTTTGCTTTAGGGTTGGCAAAAGCTAAACAAAATCCAGTGTTGCTGCTTTGTACTTCTGGAACTGCAGCGGCTAACTATTTCCCGTCAATTGTGGAAGCTAACTATGCAAGAATCCCACTCATTGTGTTAACGGCAGACAGACCTCACGAGTTACGAGAAGTTGGCGCACCGCAAGCTATAGATCAAGTTCATTTATATGGGAATCACGTTAAATGGAGTGTGGATTTTCCTTTAGCGGACGGCTACAAAGAAACGATCCCTTTTGTCGAGAGACATACTGGACGAGCAGTTACTTTGGCAAAGGCAGCACCAATGGGCCCCATACATATAAACATCCCGTTTCGCGAGCCATTACTACTCGACTTTGATTACGAAGTACAACCATCAACGTACCAACAGTCGATTTCAGGTTCAATTGTTGCTTCTCAATCATCCATTAAGTTGGTTGAAGAGATGATTGTGAATACCAAGAGGGGATTCATAATTGTTGGTGAACTATCTGGTAATTTCTCAAAACAAGATTTTTGGGTTTTCGCTAAATCACTTCAGTGGCCAATAATAACGGATGCACTTTCTCAACTTCGTACGGAAGTTCCTGAAGAATGCCGACATTTGTTGATAGATCAATACGATGCTCTGTTGAAAAGTGAAAATTTTAAAAAGGCAGTAAACCCAGAATTAGTCTTGCGATTTGGTGCACAACCTGTGTCAAAACCACTTTCCCTGTTCTTAAAAGAATATAGACCTGCTGTCTATATCGTCATTGATGAAGATCCTTTATTCCGCGATTCTTTAGGTGTAGTGACTCATCATATACAGTCAATTCCTCAAGTTTTTTGGAATGACGTAAATCAAGTACAAACTAATGAAATACTGAACATCTGGACACAAGCGAATTCGATTGCAACGGAACATATTGAACGTTACATTGACGACCAACAAGATGAAGGTGCATTTGCTGGAAAGTTATTTAATTTATTACCTGATGGTAGTGATTTAATATCGGGAAGCAGCATGCCAATTCGTGATGTCGATACATTCTTTAATCAAACAACTAAAGATATCGCCATCTATGCAAACCGTGGAACAAATGGAATAGACGGAGTAGTATCAACTGCTCTCGGCATACAACAAGCCAGAAAGCGACCTGCAACCCTTTTAATTGGTGACATTTCCTTCTTACATGATAGCAATGGCTTATTGGTCTCCCGTTTTCACGAGACAGATCTTACCATCGTTGTGATGAATAATGACGGAGGGGGCATTTTCTCATATCTCCCGCAGTCCAAGGAAGAAACATATTTTGAAAAGTTGTTCGGCACGCCAACAGGTTTAACATTTGATTCTATCGCAACTATGTATCAAGCAGAATATTTTGCTGTCGATTCAAAGGAAGCATTTGAAGATGCTTTAACTACCCCAAAACACAAGGATTTACGCATCATTGAAGTGAAGACGAATCGTCAAGAAAATGTGATTGCTCATCGTCATTTATGGAGCGGCATCACCGAGGAGTTAGATCAACTGTGGAGCAATTAATCAAAAGTGTTCGAGGAGTAAAGATTGGCTATTCCATCATGAATAAAGAAGCATCTGAGACGATGGTTTTTTTACATGGTTTTACAGGGAGCACGAAAACTTGGGAACCCATAATAGAATGCCTGCCTTCTACAGTCAGATGTATTGCAGTGGATTTATTGGGACATGGTAAGACGGATGCTCCGCAAGAAACACGACGCTATGAAATGAAAGAGCAACTTCTTGATTTACAGGCGCTGTTTATTTCGCTTCAAGTAACTGATTTTACGCTCGTTGGTTATTCGATGGGGGGACGTATTGCCCTTGCTTATACGCTTACTTATCCAAAACATGTTAAAAGCTTAGTATTGGAAAGCGCGTCTCCAGGACTGCAATTAGTAACTGAACAACAAGCAAGATTAAAGGCTGATGAATTGTTAGCGATAAAAATAGAAGGTGAAGGATTACTAGCATTTATTGACTTCTGGCAGGACATACCGCTATTCCAATCTCAAAAGAAACTTTCTGATTTAAAACGACAAGCCATCCGACAAGAACGCCTTCAGCAATCTTCTTTAGGATTAGCGAGTAGTTTGAAAGGAATGGGAACAGGAAGCCAACCTTCTTATTGGACACAATTAAATGAATTAAAAATACCCGTAACACTTATTACTGGAGAGCTCGATGAAAAATTCCAGTTAATTGCACAACAAATGAAAAATCGCATAGAAAACAGCCAACATCTTGAAGTTTTAGCTGTTGGACATGCGATTCATGTGGAAAATCCCGTTCAGTTTGCTACAATAATAATGGAGCAAATGAAATGATTATTTTAGGAGGAAGAGTATGACACGTCAGTGGGTATCAGAACGTACATATGAAGATATTAAATATGAAACATATAACGGAATCGCAAAAATCACAATTAACCGTCCGGAAGTTCGCAACGCGTTCCGTCCGAAAACAGTTAAAGAATTACTAGAAGCATTTACATATGCAAGAGACGATTCTAAAGTTGGAGTGATCGTCTTAACTGGTGAGGGTGAAAAAGCTTTCTGTTCAGGTGGAGACCAATCAGTACGAGGCCACGGTGGATATGTTGGGGAAGATGAAATTCCTCGCTTAAACGTTCTTGACTTGCAACGTTTAATTCGTGTAATTCCGAAGCCAGTTGTTGCAATGGTAGCTGGTTATGCAATTGGTGGCGGACACGTCCTTCACGTTGTATGTGATTTAACAATTGCTGCTGACAATGCAATCTTTGGACAAACAGGTCCTAAAGTTGGTTCATTTGATGCGGGTTATGGTTCAGGATATCTTGCTCGTATTATCGGCCATAAAAAAGCACGTGAAATTTGGTACTTATGCCGTCAATATGATGCACAAGCGGCACTTGATATGGGCTTAGTTAATACGGTTGTCCCTTACGCACAATTAGAAGATGAGACCGTACAATGGTGTGAAGAAATGCTTTCAATGTCTCCAACAGCGCTACGTTTCTTAAAAGCAGCGATGAATGCAGATACCGATGGTTTAGCAGGTCTTCAACAATTAGCTGGAGATGCTACTCTTCTTTACTATACAACTGATGAAGCGAAAGAAGGCCGCGATGCCTTTAAGGAAAAACGTAAACCTGACTTCGGTCAATTCCCTCGTTTCCCTTGATAACAACATTTCTCAAGCTGTCCTTTTTAGAAGGGCAGCTTTTTCTAAAGGTGGGTTAAAAATGTATCCAAACTGGTTAGCACAACGTGTCCAAATGACACCCAATCGATTAGCTTTATCATTTGAGGGGAAATCATGGACTTTTAAACAGTTGTTTGATGAAGTAATGAATACAGCAGGTACAATAAAAACTGCTGGTATTGAACATGGTGCTCGAATTGCCATACTTGCACCTTCTCACCCTCAATTAATTATTACAATTCATGCTTGCTGGCAATTGGGTTGTGAAGTCGTTTTATTAAATGAGCGATTATCCGATGAGGAATTGGCTTATCAAATTGAAGATGCACAGCCTACTCTTGTCCTTGTGAAAGAAAATTATCAGGGAAGGATAGGTATATACAAAAAAATTACACTAGAAGACTTGTCTAAGATGAATTCAAGCACAATCAATATAGAAGAAGAGTGGGCACTTAACCGCACGATGTCTATTATGTATACGTCTGGTACAACAGGGCGTCCAAAAGGTGTTAGACAAACCGTATTGAATCATACGACGAACGCGACTGCTTCCGCTTTTAATATAGGCGTTCAAACCGATGACGTGTGGTTATGTACCATGCCAATCTTTCATATAAGCGGGCTATCCATTTTAATACGTTCGGTTTTATATGGAATGAAAGTTACCCTTTATTCGAAATTTGATGTAGTTCGCGTAGTAGATGATTTAGTAAATGGCAACGTTACTCGAATGTCTGTCGTGTCTGTTATGTTAGAACGTATTTTGAGAGAACTAGAAGAGCGTGATGAGAATGTATCGCCTCGCATGCTGACCATGCTTGTTGGTGGAGGTCCTGTTCCAAGTCATTATTTAGAAAGAGCGATTGCAAGGGGAATTCCTATATTGCAAACCTACGGAATGACAGAAACAGCATCCCAAACAGCCACACTAGCTCCTGAAGATGCTGTTAGAAAATTAGGATCTTCCGGAAAACCTTTGTATTTAAGTTTTATTCGGATCAATCATGCAAAGAAACCTTTTGAAGAAGGAGAGATTTGCATTCGAGGTGGGCATGTAACACCTGGCTATATTGGTCATTATGAACAAACACCTTCTCAAGAAAAGGGATGGCTTTACACTGGTGATATTGGCTATCTGGATGATGAAGGCTATTTATTTGTAGTTGATCGCCGTTCAGATTTAATCATTTCAGGGGGAGAAAATATTTACCCAGCAGAAGTGGAGAATGCGATTTTGCAACATCCAATGATTCGAGAAGCTGGCGTTTGTGGCGTGGATGATGAACAGTGGGGACAAGTTCCTGTTGCCTTTATCGTTAGTGATGCAAAAATAACGATAGAGTCATTACGAGAGTTTTTGCAAACAAAATTAGCCCCTTATAAAATGCCGAAAATGCTACACCAAATAAATGAAATGCCAAGAAATGCTTCGAACAAATTGCTAAGAAGAGAGCTGAGAGCGTGGGTAACATCCAAATTAAACGAGTAACATTACATCTCGTACGCGTGCCTCTTAAAAAACCTTTCACAACGCATTTACAACAAGTAGAAGAACGAGAAAGTATACTAATCGAAATATTGGATTCAGAAGGACAGAGCGGTGTTGGGGAGTGTGTAGCATTTTCATCTCCTTGGTACACTGAGGAAACCGTTGAGACAGCGTGGCTTGCTCTTGAAAATTGGATCATACCTGCTATGTTAAAACATACATTCTCACATCCTGATGAACTCGATACTTTTTTATCATTTGTTAAACGTAATCATATGGCCAAGTCTACGGTCAATCATGCTTTATGGGACTTGTATGCAAAAAAACTAAATCAACCTCTTTGGCAAGTTATTGGAGGAGCATCACAACCGATTGAAGCTGGTATTGTCGTCGCTACTGCAAACAATGAAGAAATGTATAAAGAAATTGAGACTGCGGTGAAAAACGGCTATAAACGTATTAAAATTAAAATTTCACAAACATCAAATCCGAAGCAGTTAAAAAAAATGATTGCACATTATCCTCAAATATTATTCTTTGCAGATGCGAATGGAGCATTTACTGAACATACGATAGTTCTGTTACAGAGTTTTGACGAATGTGGTTTTACCTTGATTGAGCAACCCTTTTCAGAACAACATAATGCCGTTTCTGCAGTAGCTCAAAAAACGATGAAAACACCCTTTGCATTGGATGAAAGTATTGGCAGCCTTCAAGATGTTGAAGACATGATTGAACGGAACTCAGGGAAAATAATTGTCATGAAACAGGGTAGAGTAGGTGGACTTTCAAATGCTCTTCGCATTCATGAACATTGTGTCAAAAAAGGTATTCCTATTTGGGTAGGAGGGATGATTGAGTTTGGTGTATCAAAGGCGTTTAATTTAGCTTTTGCTTCTTTGCCAGGTGTTACTTTCCCGGGAGACTTTAGTTCGTCTACACACTTTTGGAATCAAGATTTAGCTGAACCATCAATCAACGTAGTCGATGGAGAAATTCTTCTTCCAAGCGAATCAGGTGTCGGCCTTAATTGGGATTATAAGGTAATGGAGCAATTTGAAGTAAGAAAAAAACAATTTGAGGCATAAAAAACCACGGAAGGTTTACCCATTCCGTGGTTTATCTTTAATTTGCAGATTGTAAGGCTTTCTCTAATGTCTCTAAATTATGATTCATCAATGTGAAATAAGTTTCTTTATTATCAATATCTTGTTGTGTTAAAACACCTAGGTTATGCATAGTTAATGCATCAGCACCGAGTTCATTTTGAATTACTTTTGTTAAATTAGAAGAGACATTTTGTTCAAATAATATCGTTTTAATATTTTTATCTTTTGCTATTTCCACAATTTTAGTTAATTCTTTTTGAGAAGGTTCATCTTGAGAATTCAAACCTGCTACTGCTACCTGCTCTAATCCATATGTTCCAGCTAAGTAACCAAATGCTGAGTGTGATACAAAGAATGTTTTATTTTTTGAAGCATTTGCCATCTCTTTGAAGTCTGTATCCAATTGTTCAAGCTCTTCTACTAAAGCTTCATAGTTTTCTGTATAAGTTACTTCATTCTCTGGGTCTTTTTTAATTAGTGAATCTTTTATTGAAGATGCAAGACTCACACTAATTTTTGGTGAAATCCAAAGGTGAGGATCAATCGCTCCATGTTCATGGTCATCGTGACTTTCTTCTTCAGGAGCTTCTTCTTCATGTGTGTCTTCTTCATGTGTGTCTTCTTCGTGAATGTCTTCTTCATCAGTGTCTTCAAGACCTTCACTTACTGCTAATTCTTGATCAGAAACGGCATCAGCAGTTGCGACCATTGTGACATCTTGCTTTGCCAACGTTTTTTTCGCATTCTCAACGAATCCTTCAAGTCCTAAGCCAATATAAAAAAACAAGTCAGCGTCTGCTAAAGCCATCATGTCTTGCTGTGTGGGGTCAAATGTATGCTCATTGGCACCTGCAGGGTATACGGATTTGACATTTACTTTGTCTCCCCCAATACGTTCTGTAAAATAAGCGAGGGGATATACTGTAGTATAAATAGTTAAAGCATCCTTGGTTTTAGAATCACTAGTAGATTCACTAGTTACTAAATTATTATCACCGCAAGCAGCTGTAAATAATACTAAAACAGCAACTAAACTTAATAAGATAAATTTCTTCATAATTAAACTCCTTTAAATAGTAATGATTACGATTTGATTTAAGAACATTGTAAGTATACTAGAAATGAAATTAAAACACAAGAAAAAAAATGACTCTTTTTCAAGAAGTCATTTTTTTTCTGGCCACTCTTCAGGAACAGGATCATAACCACCTTCATCAAATGGGTGGCATCGTAAAATACGTTTCCCTGCTAAGTAACTCCCCTTTAATGCTCCATGTTTTTCGACTGCCTCAACACCGTAATGAGAGCATGTTGGATAAAAGCGACAACTAGGCGGAGTCAAAGGAGAAATGAATTTTTGATAAAAACGAAAAAATCCAATCACAATGATTTTCAAAGATCTTCATCTCCTGGGAACGTTTTCTTTGGTTTAGGGTCGATAGAGTGTTTACTTGACCGTAATTTACTTTGCGTTAAAAATAACATTAAACCCATTCCAAGAACACTAAAAACTGCAACTATTAACAAAATCCACAATGCCATATTTTACACCACTCTTTAGGTTTATTTTAGTGACTTTAGTGGTAAAGTGAAAGGAAAGAAGCTTAAATAAAAATTAGGAGTGTGAAGATTTTATGTCAGCATCACTAAATATTGAACTTAACAAGCAAGTTGCAACTTGGTCCGTTGTGTATACAAAATTACATAATTTCCATTGGTATGTTAAAGGACCACAATTCTTTACTTTACATGCTAAGTTTGAAGAACTTTACAATGAAGCAACTCTTCATATGGATGAGATTGCAGAGCGTTTGTTAACACTAGGTGGTAAACCAGTTGCAACATTGAAAGAGCATTTGGAATTATCGGATGTAGAAGAAGCAACTGGGAAAGAGTCCACTGATCAAATGGTTGAGACTGTTGTAAAAGATTTCGACAAAATCATGCAATCCTTGAAAAAAGGGATGGGCGAAGCTGCAAAAGATGAAGATGATATGACGGAAGATTTACTAAATGCCGTTTACCAATCAATTGAAAAACATCAATGGATGCTAAAGGCATTTCTTGGTGAGACAAATAAATAAGCTTTAAAGGCAAATTCCTTTATAGGAGTTTGCTTTTTTAAATTCAATTATTTTTTGATGCATGAAATTATGAGTTAATGACATGCTAAAAAAAAGGGGTTGAAAAAATGCCGAAAGTGTTTGTATCCGTCAGTCATCATCGTTATTATTTAAACCCAAATGATTCACCCTGGGAATATGAAATTGAAGCCAATCCTTCAGATTTAACCGTACTTGATCAATTATTTGATCAAAAAGATCAACATGAATGGAAAAATTTTTGGAGAGCTCATTTACCTTATGTGCCTTATCATTTGGATCCGGAAAATGATGAGATAGATTTACGCTTGAAAAAATTATATGCTTTCATTCATGAATACGGTAATGAAGAAGCAAAACAACAAATTGAGACTATGCATTATTATAGTTGAATGCTTTGCATGCCTTCGATACACTAATTGAAAGGAGTGTAGAAGGCATGTTTTCTTTTGTAGATCAGCACGGGATTAAAGTTACGTTATCATTTAATAAAAATGCCTTCTCAATTCCTACAACACATGTGCTTGTGTTAGCAAATATTCAAGAGAAGTGGTTGCTTACAAAACACACAAAAAGGGGTCTTGAATTCCCTGGAGGAAAAGTAGAGCCTAACGAAACAATAGAACAAGCAGCAAAACGGGAAACAATTGAAGAGACGGGTGCGCGAATCTCGCATCTGGAATGGTTTGCGGAATATATGGTCCATGATGAAAAGCCATTTTGTAAAGTGGTTTTCCGTGCAACTATAGACTCTGTCGAAACAAATTTCGAGAAGTTTGAGACGGAAGGACCGGTATGGGTTACGTTACAAGAATTCTTTAAATCAACTAACCTTAGTTTTCATATGAAAGATGATGGAATGAGAAAAATGTTGGAGCAGGTGATGATAGTTGAAAGAAGACGCTACAATTGAACAAAAACGTCCTTACCCCAGTCCGAATCCTCAAGTAAAGTTAACTGAAATTATCTATTGGTCATGTGGATTGCGAGTAAAGGGGTTACTTGCAGAGCCTGTAAAACTAGGCACCTATGAAGGCATACTCTATTTACGTGGAGGTATACAAAGCATTGGTATGGTTAGACCCGCTCGAATTGCACAATTTGCTGCACAGGGATTTATTGTGTTTGCTCCTTACTACCGAGGAAATCGAGGAGGAGAAGGGCGCGATGAATTTGCTGGTGAAGATCGTTATGATGCTGTGAATGGAGTTGACGTATTAAAACAGTTTCTTTCTGTCGACCGTATTCATTTATTTGCTTTCTCGCGAGGTGGAATTATGGCGTTATGGACAGCCATTTTACGTAATGATGTTACGTCAGTCGTTACATGGTCTGGAGTGTCAGACGTTATTCTTACCTATGAGGAACGAAATGATATGCGGCGTATGATGAAACGAGTAATTGGTGGAAATCCGAACAATGCTCGTTTAGCTTATGAATACAGACAACCTATACCTCGTATCAATGATATCACTTGCTCATTATTAATTATTCATGGTGAAAAAGATCTAAATGTAGGTATTGAGCATGCTTTCCGATTAGAAAAAGCGCTTGAAAAAGAAGAGAAAGTGTATGAAACAATGTATTTTAAAGAACTAACACATTTTTTCGAAGCAAAAATTAATGCGCAAATTGTTCATAACCTAACCACTTGGATGAAACAACAAAGAGGATGATATGAATGAAACATATTAGGATTCATTTAGAAACTACACATACAGCAAATAAATCTTCAATTCCAATAGATACATCGTATTGGGAAAAAATGTGGGATTCATATACGATTGACTTTGCTTCAGTCGAAATTCACTGTTGGAAAGAAGAAGTGAAACAGATTCATGAACTTTCTACCATTTCTGCTCAATCTGATGACCAAGGTCTAGTAAAGTTATTCACTATCTCATTAAATAAAGACAATAGAGCCTACTTACGTAATCAGTCAGTTGATTCAAATGGTGGATTAAAATGGTTTACTTTGCACTTCTATAAAAAAGATATTCAAATACTTGAAATTGGTCAGTATGGTTCTGAAATTGTTTTGTATGGTGTGGATAAAAAAGAAGCAGATGAATTTCAAGAACTATTTTTTGAAATCAAACACGCTGAATACTTCACTGAGCACTTGATATAAGAAGAAGAGGGTTCCTTAAGGGGATTTTACATATCGAAAAAAAACGCAAGGAATATGAAATTGATGACTTTTAGTTCTCATAATAAATTGTTTGTCACTATAAGAAAAAAGGGCCTGCACATGAAGTGCAAGCCCTTTATATTTAGTTAATTGGACCGCCTTTAGAAACGATTTCTTCAGAAACTGATCCGAATTTATTAAAGTTTTCACGGAATTGATTTGCTAATTCATTTGCTTTTTTATCATATGCTACTGGGTCTGCCCAAGCATCGCGTGGGTTTAATACATTAGAAGGTACACCAGGTACTTCTGTAGGAATGGCTAAAGCGAAAACAGAACCTGAATCTGTTTTTACATTGTCTAATTGCCCTCTTAGTGCAGCACGAACCATTGCACGTGTATAAGAAAGTTTCATACGTTTACCAACGCCATATTCGCCGCCAGTCCAGCCTGTATTAACTAAGAATACTTGTGCATTATGCTGATCAATTTTCTTGCCTAACATTTCTGCATAAACTGTAGCAGGCAATGGTAGGAATGGAGAGCCAAAGCAAGTTGAGAATGTTGCTTGTGGAGTTGTAATTCCTCGTTCAGTTCCCGCAAGTTTCGATGTGAACCCACTTAAGAAGTGATACATAGCTTGTTCTTTTGTTAGCTTACTGATTGGTGGTAACACGCCAAAAGCATCAGCTGTTAAGAAAATGATCGTATTTGGATGACCGGCTACAGAAGGGTCGACGATATTATCAATTGCTTGTAATGGGTATGCAGCACGTGTATTTTCAGTTAATGATATATCATCGTAATCTGCAATGCGTGTTTCAGGATCAACGACAACGTTTTCTAATACTGAACCAAAACGGATAGCATCGAAAATTTGTGGTTCATTTTCACGTGTTAGGTTGATTGCTTTTGCATAACAGCCACCTTCAATATTGAATACACCATTATCTGACCAGCCATGCTCATCATCACCGATTAACTTGCGATCAGCATCAGCTGATAACGTCGTTTTTCCAGTTCCAGATAAACCGAAGAATAAGGCAACATCACCTTTTTCACCAACGTTTGAAGAACAATGCATAGACAAAATACCTTGCTCAGGAAGCAAATAGTTCATGATAGTGAAAATTGATTTTTTCATTTCCCCAGCATACTCTGTACCACCAATTAAAATAATTCGTTTTTCCAATGAAACAATTATGAACGTTTCAGAATTTGTACCATCAATTGCAGGATCTGCTTTAAATGAAGGTGCACATAAAATTGTGAATTGTGCTTCATGAGAAGTTAGCTCTTCTTCAGTAGGGCGAATGAACAATTGATGTACAAATAGATTATGCCACGCATATTCAGTGAAGACTTGTAGAGAGAGGCGAGATTCTTTGTCAGCTCCTGCAAAGCCTTTGAAAACATATAACTCATCTTTTAATTTTAAATGATTAATAACCTTATTATATAAAGATGAAAAAATTTCAGAAGAAATTGGAAAGTTTACTGAACCCCAATCAATCTTGTCTTTTGAAATTTCTTCTTCAACAAAAAACTTATCTTTAGGAGATCGACCCGTATACTTTCCTGTCTCCGCTTTTACAGCACCAGTTGATGTTAAGACAGCTTCTCCACGTGATGTCGCTTTCTCCACTAATTGTGGTACTGAAAGTTGAATATGCACGTTTTGGCCATTTAACAAGTCGTTCAGCTCGTTACTAGTGTTCACTGAATTCATGTATATGTACCTTCCTTTTTCGAATATTCCCGTATATAGGGTCAATTGATTCATGAATTAGTATAACACATTACGCTCAATAATCTACACTCATAGCCTCAATAATTTCACGGTTTTTCCATATATTTAATTTGTACATTTATATCGAAAGTAAACAAATATTTGACATCAGAGGATTAGTTTATTATGATATTAAATTGAACGGATACTCTTATCCCGAGCTGGTGGAGGGGTCAGGCCCTATGAAACCCGGCAACCTGCAGTTATGAACCAATTAGTAATTGGCAAAGGTGCTGAACCTGAAGCAAGGTGAATTCCTTGGATGATAAGAGTGAAAGGTGTCTATTAATCATACCGTTCCTCATGTGTTCTACGTGAGAGAGGGTTTTTTTTATGACATCTCCCTTTATCCTCGTGTGCAGAAGCCCGATAAGGCGGAAGGTTTTATTCGACTGAATGAGGCTTGGCATGGGAAATGAGTACCGTTTGAATTTTCCGAGAGCAATCTCGAAGGATAATAGGAGGAAATACTAAATGACAAATCGTCGTCTATTTACATCAGAATCAGTTACAGAAGGGCATCCAGATAAAATTTGCGATCAAATCTCAGATGCAATCTTAGATGCAATTTTAACAGATGACCCAAACGCACGTGTAGCGTGTGAAACTACAGTAACAACAGGTCTAGTACTTGTTGCTGGTGAAATTACAACATCAGCATATGTGGATATTCAAAAGGTAGTACGTCAAACTGTTCGTGATATTGGTTATACACGTGCAAAATATGGTTTTGACTCAGAAACATCTGCAGTATTAACTGCAATTGATGAGCAATCTGCTGACATTGCAATGGGTGTTAACCAAGCACTAGAAGCCCGTGAAGGATCGATGACTGAATCAGACATCGATGCAATTGGAGCGGGAGACCAAGGCTTAATGTTCGGGTATGCTTGTAATGAAACACCTGAGTTAATGCCACTTCCCATTAGTATGGCTCATAAGTTAGCACGTCGTTTGGCAGAAGTTCGTAAAGAAGAAATTCTTCCATATTTACGTCCAGACGGTAAAACACAAGTAACTGTTGAATATGATGAAAATAATAAACCATTGCGTATTGACACAATCGTTATTTCTACTCAACATCATCCAGAAGTAGCGCTTGAACAAATTCAACGCAACATAAAAGAATACGTTATTAAACCTGTTGTACCTTCAAATTTAATTGACGATAATACAAAATACTTTATAAATCCAACTGGTCGCTTCGTAATTGGTGGACCACAAGGGGATGCTGGATTAACGGGTCGTAAAATTATAGTTGATACTTATGGTGGGTATGCACGTCACGGTGGTGGTGCATTTTCTGGTAAGGATCCGACTAAAGTTGACCGTTCAGCAGCATATGCAGCACGTTATGTAGCGAAAAACATCGTAGCAGCAGGACTTGCTGATCGTGTTGAAGTGCAGCTTGCGTATGCGATTGGTGTTGCACAACCTGTATCAATCGCTATTGATACATTCGGTACAGGTACAGTAGCAGAATCCAAACTAGTTGGATTAGTTCGCGAATTATTCGACCTACGACCAGCTGGTATTATTAAAATGTTAGATCTTCGTCGACCAATTTATAAGCAAACTGCTGCTTACGGGCACTTTGGTCGAACAGACATAGATTTATCTTGGGAAAAAACTGACAAAGCAGCAGCTTTGAAAGAAAAAGCAAACAACTAACATAAAAATGCCGTTCCAGTTAATTCTGGAACGGCATTTTTATGGGGAAATTGATTTGTACAGGAATAAACCAAGTCGTCGTCAATAATTCATCATCACATGTAGGAAGCATGTAAACAAAAGATGACCGGTTGTATATTAAGGACCGGTCATCTCTAGTTCATATGAAGATTAGGTTGTTATTTGCATGCTTTTATAAATCTGTCCTTTTTCCGCGTACTCTTGTATAATTCGCTCCATATCTAGCAAGTCCTCATTATTTAATTCGCGAACTACTTTTGCGGGTCTCCCAAAAGCTAGCATCCCTGGTGGAATAATTTTACCTTGAGGCACTAAACTACCAGCGCCAATAAATGCACCTTCGCCAATTTCAGCCCCATCTAGGACAATTGAACCCATTCCAATCAAGGCTCCTTTGCGAATCGTACAACTATGTAAAGTTACTTGATGACCAATTGTTACTTCATCCTCTAAAATTAGTGGAGCGGTTGGGCTTTGGTGTAGGCAACATAAATCTTGAATGTTCACTTTACGCCCAATCCGAGTTGCGTTCACGTCGCCGCGAATTACTGTGTTAAACCAAATTGTAGACTCTGGACCGATTGTCACATCACCACTAATTGTGACATAATCAGCAATATATACAGACGAATCAATAATAGGTGTCTTATCTTTAAACGGGTAAATCATTCTATAACCTCATTTCTTTATTGGGATATGGTTTCATTATACAAAAAAAGAGGAATATAAAGAAGATAACTTTGTAGAATAATGTAATAGAGAAGGGGCGATGTTCATGTGGAAATGGGAAGCTGATGGACAAGCTAAAGCTGTCATTGCAATAATTCATAGTGCGTATGAGCATCATCGTAGATACGCATGGTTAATTGAAAAGTTTAGAAGTTCGGGTTTTCATGTCGTAATGGGAGACTTGCCAGGGCATGGAGAAGCTGCTCGAACTAAAAGTGCCCATGATGAAGATTTTAAATCGTATAATGCGTATATCGATCAATTGGTAGAAGCCTCTCTTTCGTATAACTTGCCAGTATTTGTTATGGGACATGGGTTAGGAGCAACACTAGTGATGCATGCACTTCAAGAAAAATCAATTGAATGTGCGGCAGTAATACTAACTTCTCCATGGTTACACTTACAAATCCACGCATCTAAATTATCGAGTGCTTTGTCGAGTATGGGCAAGTTAACTGGAAATGTAAAGAGCACACATGAGGTGACGATAAAACAGCTGACGAGAAATTATGATGTATATACGCAAGATAAAGATGATCATCTCTATAAAACAACCATTACATTAAAATGGTATCGTGAGTTACAAAACTTAATGAAAGTTACTTCTACAAAATCAGAAAGTATTCAAAACTTACCAGTCTTAATGATGACAGCAGAGCGAGATAAAATAACTGATCGCACATACTCAAGGCATTGGTTGCAAAAACAACAACTTTCTGAAATTCAATATAAAGAGTGGGAAAATTGCTACCATGATTTATTTCATGAACCGGAACGTGAGGATGTATTTTTATATACCGAATCCTTTATGAACAATGTTTTACGTTCAATTGGTTATATTGTGTAGACACTCTAAATAAGAGTGTCTACTTTTTTTGACTAAGGCTAACGAGATTCATAGAAAGATATTCTTTTTCTGCTTACACATAATATTTTAATAAATCAAGAAATTTATTTCTGCTCCTAGTCTTGTACACATATACATTTTGTAATATAGTGAATTGTGTGACAAACTTGTGAACTAGACAAAGGGGGAAAAAAGGTGGAAAATTTCATTGGTACATTAAATAGTTTTCTATGGGGACCATGGATGATTTATGGATGTTTAGCAGTTGGACTTTTATTTTCAATACTTACTCGTTTTGTACAAGTAAGATTATTTAAAGACATGGTTCTTCAAATTTTTAAAGGGAAAAAATCGGATGCTGGAGTTTCTTCATTTCAAGCTTTAGCAATAGCATTATCGGGTCGAGTGGGAACAGGTAATATTGCAGGTACTGCAACAGCGATTGCATTTGGTGGACCGGGTGCTGTTTTTTGGATGTGGGCTATAGCTTTCATCGGTGCATCTTCTGCATTTATCGAATCAACATTAGCTCAAATATATAAAGTGAAGGACGAAGGACAATATCGTGGTGGACCTGCCTATTACATAGAAAAAGGTATTGGTGTTAAGTGGTATGCAGTTCTATTTGCGCTAGCAGCGTTATTAGCAATGTCAGTATTAATGCCAGGTATTCAATCAAATTCAATTGCAATCGGTATGGAAAATGCATTTGGACTTGAGCGTTGGATAACAGGTGCAGCTATTGTCGTTATTCTTGGGGTTATCATTCTTGGTGGAGTAAAACGAATTGCAAACGTTGCTCAATTAGTAGTACCGTTTATGGCAATTGCATATATGATCATGGCAGTTATCATTATCGGTATGAATATTACTGAGCTTCCAGGAGCAATTAAATTAATCTTTTCAAGCGCATTTGGTTTTGATTCTACTTTTGGTGGGATGATTGGTGCTGCAATTGCTTGGGGCGTAAAACGAGGAATTTATTCAAATGAAGCCGGTCAAGGTACTGGTCCTCACGCAGCAGCAGCAGCAGAAGTATCTCATCCAGTTAAGCAAGGTTTAGTTCAAGCCTTTTCAGTGTATATTGATACATTATTAGTGTGTTCAGCAACTGCTTTCATGATTATATTTACGGGCATGTACAATGTTCAATTAGATTCTGGAAAAGGAGATTTCGTATATGAGGGACTTTCTGGAGTAGAAGCTGGACCAGGTTATACGCAAGCAGCAATTGACTCTGCATTACCAGGTGTGGGTATTGGAGCTGGATTTGTAGCTATTGCATTATTCTTCTTTGCTTTCACTACAATTATGGCTTATTACTATATGGCAGAAACAAATGTTGTGTACTTATTAAGAGGGAATGCTAAGCGGGTCGGAATTTTTGTTTTAAAAATTGTTATCTTAATCACAGCATACTTAGGAACGGTTCGTGAAGCGGGTCTTGCGTGGGCACTAGGCGATGTTGGTTTAGGATTAATGGTGTGGCTAAACTTAATAGCGATTCTGATCATTGCAAAACCAGCACTCCTAGCACTAAAAGATTACGAGGCACAGAAAAAAGAAGGAAAAGATCCTGTATTTGACCCAAGGAAACTTGGGATTAAAAATGCTGATTTCTGGATCGATTATAACGACAACTTGAAGAAAAAATAAACAATCGCCCAACTCAGGTTGGGCGATGTTTTTTTCTGTTATAGTAAAAGGTAAAAAGGAGAATTCTATCTTGGCAAATATTCTATCCATAGTTATTATCATTACGGGAATTTGTGTATATTTTATTATGAAGAAATTTTCTCATACAAATAAAACGTATTTAGTGAACTTCACAATTGCTTTACTTATGGCATTATTATTCATTCGAACGATGATGTTAGATCCGCTAGATTGGATTGGCTATATAGCAATTGTCTTTTGTGGCTTAGCATTTATAGCGCAAGTGATTCTTGGAATCAAAAGCTTAAAAATTTCTGAATAAGTAAAATAGTAGACCCTACTGTTCACCAAGAGGAAGCAGGGGCAAATTGTTGAGACAGGTAGCACAAATAAAAAGACTAGAAGCCTTAGAAAAGGTCTCTATACGTATGCTATAAACTCTTATCTCAAAAAAAAATTGTCAAACCGTCTGCATTCTATTGTGAATGTGACGGTTTTTGTTTTATTCTTAAAGAAAGAGGGGTGCTAACATGACAAAAATTTGTTTTCATCATGCAACGTTTTATACGATGAAAAATTCAGTCGATACAATAGAAGCCATATTAGTGGAAAATGGGAAAATAATTAAAATTGGTTTATTTGAAGATATAAAGAATCTTGCTGAGGAATTGGTCGATTTAGAGGGTTCGTTTGTCTATCCTGGATTTGTTGATAGCCATATACATATGATTGGACATGGAGATAAATTGCGGTACATCGATCTTTCTACTTACACCTCTTCATTAGAAATGACTAAAGATTTGCAAAAACTTTTGAAGCAACATCCAAGTGGCGAATGGTTTGTTGCGGAAGGTTGGAATGAAAACAATTTTGCAGATAAAAAAATACTTTCTCGTTATGATTTAGATAAGTTGTCAACGAGCCCACTTATGTTAAAAAGAGTTTGCCGTCATGCTGTAATTGTAAATTCAGCTGCACTTGAGATTGCAGGAATCACAAAGGATACTCCTGATCCAAATGATGGTGTCATTGTAAGAGATGAGATGGGCGAACCAACAGGTTATTTGCTAGATGGAGCAAAAGCATTTGTTGAAAAGCACGTTCCAGAAGTGTCCATCACACAATTGGTTCTTTCATTAGAGGCTGCAGTAGATGATTTAGTATCACGTGGGTTTACTGGAGTTCATACTGAGGACATGAGTTATTACGGAGATTATCCAAAACCACTTCAAGCCTTTAAACAAGTTATTGGGAATGGACGAAAATTCCGTGTAAATTTGTTGCGTCACCATACAGTGATTGACAAAATGATGGAAGAAGCGACATACGACGAGCCATGGATTGAACCCGGTGCCATGAAAATATTTATAGATGGCGCTCTTGGTGGACGTACAGCGCTGCTTAGTAAACCGTATGCGGATGACCCGACAACTCATGGTGTGTCAATTCATTCACAAGATGAATTAAATATGCTTGTAGCAAAAGCGCGATCTTACGGACAAGCGGTAGCGGTTCATGCAATAGGTGACTTAGGCATGGAAATGATTATATTGGCTATTGAAAAACATCCTGTTCCATTAGGGAAACGAGATCGTTTAATTCATGCCAATGTATTGCGTGAAGATTTAGTTACACGCTTGCAAAAACTAGATATCGTTTTGGATATTCAGCCTAGTTTTGTGTCTTCAGACTTCCCATGGGTTAAAGAGCGATTAGGAGAAGTTCGACTTGACTGGGCATACGCATGGAAAAAGTTAATAAAGCGCGGAATTATATGCAGTGGTGGGTCAGACTCGCCAATTGAAGAAGTAGATGTACGTCTAGGTCTATACGCAGCGATTGCAAGGAAAAAACCGGGAGAAACTCACGATGGCTATCAGCCTGAAGAAAAACTTAGTCGTTATGAAGCAATTGCTTTATACACAATTGGTAGTGCACAAGCCATTAGCAAAGAACACCAACGAGGCTATATTGATATCAATTTTGATGCAGATTTAACCGTCTTTGATCGCGACTTATTTATTGGACCAGATGAACAAGTACTAGAAGCACAAGTAATGAAAACAATTATTGCTGGCGATATTGTTTTTGAAAAATAATAATGTGAGTCCATCACACTTAAGCGAATCGATAATACCAAAAAGCAAGTAGCTAAATGCTACTTGCTTTTTCACTTGGCAATAGGACACATGTTTAAATGGTGAAAAATAGTTTAAGTCGAATAAAACATTGATGAAGCGGATTAAATCGAATAAAACTGTTGTGAAGCGGAAGCAACCTGGGTCGAAGCCGATTAAATGAAAGATCAACTCCTAATCGTGTAGTTCCAAAAGCTAAAACATAAAAATGGACAAAAATTCATCTTAATTAAAACACTTGCTTATAATCAGTCACTTCACGCAATGCCGCTTCTTCAATTGGAATACGTATGCTCAAAATAATTAAATTAAATAAAGTAAACACCAGTGCCGTAAAATAGGCTCCAAACATTAATGGGATAATAAAAATTTCACAGGATACGACAACGTAATTAGGATGTTTAATGAGTCGGAATGGTCCTTTATTAACCACATGAGCACCTGGTAAAACGATGATTTTCGTATTCCAAAATCTACCTAGAGAAGAAATAACCCACACTCTCATCATTTGCAGGCCTAAAAAAATGACGAAGAATAGCAAGAAATTAGCCGATAGACTTCGCCCGAAAATGACAAACTCAAAGATTAAACTAATAAAAAACCCAACATGTATAGCCACCATAAACGGATAGTGACTGGCACCGACTTCATAGGCACCTTGCGAACGCATCCATACTTCATTATTTCGAGCGACAAATAGTTCAACAATTCTTTGAACGATGACAAACCCTATTACGCTTAAGAAAACAATCATTTCTACTGCCATTCAAGTAACACCAGCTCACCACTAAATCCTGGACCTAGAGCTGTTAATAATCCTTTTTCTCCAGGAGAACAATCCAACTTCATAAAACCTTCTAATACATAAAGAACTGTTGGGGAGGACATATTGCCATGTTTTTTTAAAATATCTCTTGAAATAGCTGTTTTTGAAGAGTCGAATCCAAGTGCTTTCTCGTAAGCAGATAATACTTTTTTTCCTCCTGGATGTGCAATGAAATGGTCAATTTGACTCGAAGTTAGATGATGCTCCGATAAAAACTCTGTAACAAAGGGCTCAAGCCACTTTTCTATGATGGAAGGAATGCTTTTAGAAAAAATTACATGCAGACCATCATTTTTTATATCCCACCCCATGACATTTTCTGAATTGGCCATGATTTTAGAAGAAGTTGCAATAAATGCTGGACAATTTTTCTTAGAAACTATCTCGACTTCATTCCCACAAACTAAGGCACATGCTGCACCATCAGCAAATAAAGAAGCACCAATTAAATTACTTTTGGTAAAGTCATTGGGTTGGAATGTTAAACTACATAACTCCACACATAACACGAGCACCTTCGCCTTAGGATGGGCTAAACAATAATCATTTGCTCGACTTAAAGCAGAAGCACCACCAGCGCAGCCCAACCCCCAAATAGGAATCCGTTTAATAGAATCAGAAAAAGGGAGTTCGTTAATAATACGTGCATCAATGCTAGGTGTAGAAAATCCTGTACTCGAGATAAAGAAAATGGCGTCAATTTCAGAAGGATGAACAGAATCAACCAAAAATTCTTTGTTTTGAAGGCAAGCATTAATGGCCAATACTCCGTAAGAAGTTGCTAACTCTATATACAATCGATTGCGTTCTTCTAAATCATGGGAATGTTCAAACCATTCAATTGGCACGCAAAATTGACGGGATTCAATTTCCCCATTTTCAAAAACTTTGAGCATCCGATCTAAATCTGGGTAATGGTCAGTAAATAAATGCTTTAATAAAGTGGATGCGTCTTGTTGAGAGTAATTATAAGAAGGAAGAAAAGAATTGACAGATTGAATTTTTGGCATATGGCTCTCCTTGTAAAAAGATGATACTCCTAGTTTTTCCACTTTTCATAAGGATATTCAAAAAAACCTAAAGGAAGCTAAATAAATAGCTTACTTTAGGTTTTCATTGTTATTTTATTTTTTCAATTGCCAAAACAAATGGCGGATGGTTTTGTTGATTAATAAATTCGTATTTTAATACATTTACATAGGATTGAGGGAGACTTTGTAAATAGTCAATTAATGCATCTCTCTCATCATCTCCACCCTCATGACCGTGATAAACAACCAGCACAACCAGTCCACCAACTTTTATTAACTTGAGACAACTTTTAATGGCAGTAATAGTCGTTTTAGATTGAGTAATGATCGAATGGTCTGCGCCAGGCAAATAGCCGAGATTAAAAACTGCAGCTGAAATTTCTTTTGTAACATATTGGGCTATCAATTCATGACCCGCATGGATAACAGTTGCATGAGCTCTCATTTCGCCTAAACGTAAAAGTGTCGCATCAATGGCTGTTTTTTGAACATCAAAGGCGTAAACATGCCCTGTAGTGCCCACTAATTGCGAAAGGAAGAGTGTATCATGCCCATTGCCAGCTGTAGCGTCAATCACGGTATCACCTGGAGAAATTGTCCTTTTTAATAATGTCTTTACAAATGGTAGAACTCGTTCGAGTTTCATTAAACTTACACCTTACCTTTATCGTATTTCCTTGCGAATTTCACTTAAAAGTACTTTTCTATTAAGCAATTCTAGCATAATTTAATTCAATTTTTGCATAATTACGTATAGTTTGGGAAAATAGAAAAGAACGAATCGCAAAGGAGGGGTGAGAAAATGAATTCTGTATTTCAACATTTACCAGAGTCTGTCCTTACACAAATACTTGAAAATGCATTTCAATGGTTTGTTGTGGTCGATAAAGATGCTCGTATTCTATATATTAATGAAGATTACTGTGAATTTTTAGAAGTTTCGCGAACTCAAGCAATTGGTCAACCCGTAGAAGAAGTTATAGAAAATACTAAAATGCACGAAGTTATTAAATCTGGATTAGCCGATGTAGCATCCCCACATTACATTAAGGGGACATATATGCTTGCGAATCGCGTGCCATTAATAGTAGATGGAGAGATTGTTGGTGCTTTTGGAAGCGTCGTTTTTCGTGATATGACTGATTGGAAAAAATTAAGTTCTCATGTAAGGACGACTATGGATAAAATTCAAATGACTTCAGATAATTCTGAACCCAAATCCTATTTAGAAGATATAAAAGGAAGCTCTAAAGCGATTCGCTCGATAAAGGAAACGATTCAAATGATTGCACCAAGTGATTTGTCCGTCTTAATTGAAGGAGAAAGTGGAACAGGAAAAGAGCTATTTGCACAAAGTATCCATGAACAATCCGATCGAACAGATTTGCCCTTTGTGAAAATTAATTGTGCAGCTATCCCAGCTGAATTACTAGAAGAAGAGATTTTTGGTAGTTATGATGAATCCAAAAATATACTTCGAAAAGGTCGTTTTGAATTAGCCGATAAAGGTACTTTGTTTATTGACGAAATTGGTGCCATGCCACTCACCATTCAAGCGAAGCTACTTCGTGCTATTCAAGAAGGAGAGATTGAACCAATTGGCTCACATATCTCTACTCAAGTAAGTGTACGTATACTTGCAGCCACTAATCGACCAATTGAACACTTAATTGAACAAGGCAAATTCCGCGAAGATTTGTACTATCGTATCCAAACCATTACGCTTCGCATCCCCCCGTTGCGAGAACGAATGGAAGACTTTACAGAACTAGCGAATACATTTTTACAGCAATATATATTAAAAGCAGGAAAACGTAGGCTAGTACTCGCTAGCAAAACCAGAGAGTACTTACAAAGTTATCATTGGCCAGGGAATGTTCGAGAACTACAAAATGTAATACAAGCAGCTGTTTATTTAGCCGAAGATGAAATAATTGAGCCTTCAGTTTTACCAGAACAATTAAAGCTAGCAAGGAGAAAGTCTCTTAATCAATTTGTGAATTTACAAGATGCGATTGAGGACCTGGAACGTACAATGATTCAAGAATTACTAGTAGATGAAAAAGATAAGAGAGTAATTGCTAAACAATTAGGTCTTAGTCGTTCGACATTATATGAAAAAATAAAAAAACACAACTTATGACCTAATTCCGAAAAAGCGGACTAGTTTCCAGAATTCCGGACTAAAATTATTGTGATAAAATGTGGTATTATTAAATTTTTTAAATAATATCCGATATTTCGGACTGGAAAGTAGTAAGTTTCGACAAAAAGTTGTCACAAGTGCTATTGCGTGAATATTCCGCATCTGTTTTAATAACTAATGAAAGCGCTTTTTCACAAAAATTCAACTAATTCTTGTAAGGAGGAAACCTGATGAAGCCAATTTATTCTTCTGCAGAAGAGGCTGTACAACAAATTCAAGATGGCATGACTTTAATGGTAGGTGGTTTCGGCTTAGTAGGAATACCAGAAAAAATGATTATTGCACTTGTCGATAAAGGAGTAAAAGATTTAACAATCATTTCAAATAACTGTGGTGTAGATGACTGGGGTCTCGGTCTTTTATTGAAAAATAGACAAATCAAAAAAATGATTGGTTCATATGTTGGTGAAAATAAAGAATTTGAACGTCAAGTATTATCTGGTGAGATTGAAGTGGAGTTGACGCCACAAGGTACTTTAGCAGAAAAAATTCGTGCAGGTGGTGCTGGTATTCCCGCATTCTTTACACCGGCAGGCGTTGGAACAATAATAGCTGAAGGAAAAGAAATTCGTGAGTATGATGGCAAAGAATATGTACTTGAAGAAGCGTTACGTGCTGATTTTGCTCTTGTACGTGCAGCGAAAGCTGATAAGTTTGGTAATCTTGTCTATAACAAAACAGCTCAGAACTTTAATCCGATGATGGCAGCTGCAGGGAAATTCACAATTGCAGAAGTAGAAGAAATTGTGGAAACGGGCGACTTGGATCCTCACTCCATTCATACACCAAGCATTTATGTGCAAGGACTACTACAAGCATCACAAGAAAAACGGATTGAACGTTTAACGACTCGTTCATAGGACAGGAGGAGACAAACAACATGGGAAAAGTGAATTCTAGAGAACGAATTGCTATTCGAGCTGAACAAGAAATTGAAGACGGGGATTATGTGAATTTAGGAATAGGGATGCCTACATTAATTGCTAACTATATTTCTCCTAATAAAACGGTTGTTCTTCAATCAGAAAATGGATTGCTAGGTATAGGACCATATCCTACAGAAAATGAAGTGGATCCAGATTTAATTAATGCAGGTAAAGAAACGGTGACTACCATTCCCGGTTCTGCATTTTTCACAAGTGCTGAATCATTTGCAATGATTCGCGGTGGCCACGTTGATGTTGCCATTCTAGGTGGTATGGAAGTTTCAGAGACTGGGGATCTTGCTAACTGGATGATTCCAGGGAAAATGATTAAAGGTATGGGCGGCGCAATGGACTTAGTACATGGTGCCAAGAAAATCATTGTCATTATGGATCATGTTTCCAAAGATGGTTCTGCCAAAATTAAAAAACAATGTGACTTACCGTTAACCGGTAAAGGCGTTGTAAACAAAATTATTACGGAACGTGGATTAATTGAAGTAACTTCAAGTGGTTTAGTTTTAAAAGAAGTTTTCGAAGGATTCTCTGTTCAAGACGTCATTGATTCTACAGAAGCTTCTCTAGATGTAACTAATGTAAAAGAAAATATTCAGTTGTAAATCGTCTTAATAAAATTTCGGGGGAAATTTGTTCATGGATACTAGTATTGTGTTAGGTATGATTGGTCTGATATTGGGTCTAGTTTTACTAATTGTATTAACATTGAAAGGTGTTAACATTCTAATTGGCGGTCCAATATCCGCTTTATTCGTTGCAGTCATGAGTGGGTTGCCGTTATTTCCTCAATTAGTTGAAGAAGGGGCACCAAACTTTGTGACAAGTTATATGACTGGTTTTACTTCTTTCATTTTAGCATGGTATTTAATGTTCTTACTTGGTGCTGTTTTTGGAAAAGTAATGGAAGACAGCGGAGCTGCTGACTCAGTGGCAAAATGGTTTGTTGGCAAATTGGGAATGAAGTTTGCAGTACTTGCAATTGTACTTGCATGTGCAGTGTTAACTTATGGTGGGGTAAGTTTGTTCGTCGTGGCATTCTCTGTTTATCCAATGGCAATCTCTTTATTCAAACAAGCGGACTTACCACGTCGTTTTATACCAGCGACATTAGCCCTTGGTTCCGTTACCTTCACAATGACTTCTGCAGGTTCTCCTGAAATTCAAAACTGGATTCCAATTCCATTTTTAGGGACTACACCTTATGCAGGCTGGGAAGTTAGTATAATTATTGCAATATTTATGGCAGTCTTTGGTTTTTGGTGGTTGAAGAAAATTATTTCAAAAGCAGTAAATAAAGGTGAACGTTTTGTCGATCGTAAAACAGATCCTACATTTGATGTATCACGTCCATTGCCAAATCCTTTCTTAGCGATGATTCCTTTGTTAGTAGTTCTTATAATTTCATTTATTTTCCATGACTCATTAAAACAATCAGCTTTAATAGTGGCGTTACTAGGTGGTATAATTGCAACCTTTATCGTTAGTTGGAAATATTTCAAAGCTCCTTGGGAAGCGGTTTCTGCAGGTACAGTAGGAGCAATTATAGCTATCGGTAACACGGCTGCAGTAGTTGGTTTTGGTGGAGTTGCAAAATCAGTTCCAGCATTTGGTGTTGCAGTTGAAGCCATGACAAACATTCCTGGTTCTCCACTAATCGGAGCAGCCATAGCGGTTTCAGTAATTGCAGGAATGACCGGATCTGCTTCTGGTGGGCAAGCTATTGCCTTACCTTTATTAGCTCCAGGCTATCTTGATGCAGGCGTTAACCCAGAAGCGTTACACCGCGTTGTGGCGATTTCATCTGGTGCACTTGATTCACTTCCACACAATGGTTATGTTGTTACGACCATCCACTCCATAGCTGGTGAAAAATACAGTCAAGCATATTGGGCTGTAGCAGCAACAACTGTTGTGACACCAGTAATCGGAGTTATTATAGCGATTATTTTATTCTCATTCGGTTTTGGAATTTAAGGATATTAATTCAGCCGCATATATGCGGCTGAATTTTTTGGAGGGACATATGATGGTAAAAGACAAAGTTTTATTCATTACAGGTGCAGCACAAGGAATTGGTTTTGAAATCGCACAAGAGTTTGCTCAAGCAGGTGCGAAAGTGGTGCTGACTGATTTGAATGAAGAAAAAGTAAAAGAAGCAGCAGATTCACTTGGATTCAATGCAATTGGTTTAAAATGCGACGTAACTATAGAATCTGATATTGTGAAATCAATTGAAGAAACGATTGCTCATTTTGGAAGACTCGATATTTTGATTAACAATGCGGGTATGCAACATGTAGCCATGTTAGAAGATTTTCCAACAGAACGTTTTGAATTACTAATAAAAATTATGTTAACTGCTCCATTTATAGCCACGAAAAATGTATTACCACAGATGAGAAAACAAGGATTTGGACGAATTATCAATATGGCATCCATTAATGGATTAGTAGGATTTGCTGGAAAAGCAGCTTATAACTCTGCAAAACACGGAGTCATCGGTTTAACGAAAGTTTCTGCACTTGAAACAGCTACTGCAGGTATTACAGTTAATGCTATTTGCCCAGGGTATGTAGACACGCCACTTGTACGTAATCAACTACAAGATCTTGCGACAACTCGAAAAGTTCCACTAGAATCTGTGCTCGAAGAAGTGATCTATCCACTCGTTCCTCAAAAGCGTTTGCTTGATGTGAAAGAAATTGCTGATTTAGCGATGTTCTTATCAAGTGAAGGCGCAAAAGGGATGACAGGGCAGGCAGTAGTTCTAGATGGTGGGTATACCGTTCAATAGCGCTTGTGCTTTCTGAAAACTTCGATTACAATAAAAAACAATAGTGTTAGGCTGTGAAGAGGATTAGTACATAATCTTGTGTTTACTAGAGAACCGGCGGGTGGTGTAAGTCGGTAACACAACTTATCGAACTCGCCTTGGAGTCTGCAGTGGTGAATTAGTAGTAACCGATGCCGTTTTCCGCGTTAAGGAAACAAGTTGAGCAATTCTTTGCTAATTTGGGTGGTACCGCGGGAGTATATGTATAACTCTCGTCCCTTAGTCTTTTGACTAATGGACGAGGGTTTTTTTATTTTTTCGAAAATCAGCAGAAGAAAAAACATTATATTTTACTATCATGGTATAAATATGTGTTTTTCTCATCAATGGGAGGAAAAAAGTATGAATTTTAATCATTTACACATTGAAAAGAAATGGCAAAAGCATTGGGCACAAAATAACACATTTAAAACGGGTGAAGATCCATCAAAACCGAAGTTTTATGCACTTGATATGTTCCCATTCCCATCAGGAGCAGGGTTGCATGTGGGACATCCAGAAGGCTATACTGCTACTGATATTTTAAGTCGTTTTAAGCGTATGCAAGGCTATAATGTACTACATCCGATGGGCTGGGATGCATTCGGCTTACCTGCAGAACAATATGCGCTGGATACGGGTAACGACCCTGCTGAATTTACAGCGAAAAACATCGCTACATTCAAACGTCAAATTCAAGAACTTGGATTTTCATATGATTGGGAACGAGAAGTTAATACAACTGATCCGTCTTATTACAAATGGACACAATGGATATTCTTGCAACTTCATAAAAATGGCTTAGCTTACATTGATGAAGTGGCTGTGAACTGGTGTCCTGCTCTTGGAACAGTTCTTGCAAATGAAGAAGTCATTGATGGCAAGTCAGAACGTGGCGGACATCCTGTTGAAAGACGTCCAATGAAGCAATGGATGTTAAAAATCACAGCGTATGCGGATCGCTTAATTGAAGATCTTGATGATTTGGATTGGCCAGAAAGTATTAAAGACATGCAGCGTAACTGGGTGGGTCGCTCAGAAGGTGCCGAACTGACATTTAAAGTGGAAGGTTCTGACCATGCGTTCAGAGGATTTACAACACGACCAGATACAATTTTTGGTGCTACCTATGCTGTGCTGGCACCGGAACATCCTTTAGTAAAAGACATTACAACTGAAGATAAACGTGAAGCAGTAGTAAGCTATATAGATTCTGTAAAGTTGAAAAGTGATTTGGAACGGACTGATTTAGCAAAATCAAAAACGGGTGTATTTACGGGTGCATACGCTTTAAATCCAGTAAATGGAGAGAAAATGCCAATTTGGATTGCTGATTATGTCTTAGCTACTTATGGTACTGGAGCAATCATGGCTGTTCCAGCTCATGATGATCGTGACTATGAATTTGCGAAGCAATTCGACCTTCCAATTGTTGAAGTTGTGGCAGGCGGAGATATTACAAAAGAAGCTTATGTTGGAGAAGGCAAACACATAAACTCTGATTTCCTAAATGGACTGGATAAAATACAAGCAATTGAAAAATCCATTGCTTGGTTTGAAGAAAACGGTACGGGCGAAAAGAAAGTGACGTATCGTCTGCGCGACTGGTTATTTAGCCGTCAACGTTACTGGGGAGAACCGATTCCGGTTATCCACTGGGAAGATGGCACAACTAAAGCAATTGATGAAGCTGACCTTCCACTAATTTTGCCGAAAGCAACAGATATAAAACCAAGTGGAACAGGCGAATCACCACTTGCCAAAATTGAAGATTGGGTCAATGTAGTAGATCCGAAAACAGGTATGAAAGGTCGTCGTGAGACCAATACGATGCCAAACTGGGCAGGGAGCTGTTGGTATTATCTTCGCTATCTAGATCCAACCAACGATAAAGCAATCGCGGATCCTGAATTAATAAAGCGTTGGTTACCAGTGGATATTTATATTGGTGGAGCAGAACATGCAGTACTTCATTTGTTGTACGCTCGATTCTGGCACAAGGTGCTGTATGACATTGGGGTTGTTCCGACCAAAGAACCATTCCAAAAACTATTCAACCAAGGCATGATTTTGGGAGAAAATAACGAAAAGATGTCTAAATCTAAAGGAAACGTAGTAAATCCTGACGACATCGTGGAAAGCCATGGGGCTGATACTCTTCGTTTATATGAAATGTTTATGGGTCCACTTGATGCATCCATTGCTTGGTCAGAAAATGGACTTGACGGTGCTCGTCGATTCTTAGACCGCATTTGGCGTTTGTTTATCAATGAAGACGGTTCAGTTAGTAGTAAAATTGTCAAAGCAAATGATGGGAAACTTGAAAAAGGGTATCATCAAACTGTTAAAAAAGTGACTGAAGACTATGAAGGTATTCGATTCAATACAGCAATTTCACAAATGATGGTATTTATTAATGAAGCATATAAAACGCCTCAAATTCCGATTGAATATGCAAAAGGATTTGTTCAATTATTAGCGCCACTTGTACCGCATATAGCTGAAGAGCTATGGGAAAAGCTTGGAGCAACTGAAACAATTTCTTATGAAACATGGCCTACATTTGATGAATCTAAATTAATTGAAAATGAAATTGAAATGGTCATTCAATTTAACGGGAAAATTCGTACCAAAATTGTAGTGAGTAAAGATCTTACGAAAGCAGAGTTGGAAAAAGTAGTGTTGGAAGATGCACAAGTAATTGAAATTCTTGATGGTAAAGACATTAAAAAACTAATTGCAATCCCAGGTAAGTTAGTTAATATCGTGGTCGGCTAATGGAACCAATACTTTTTGTGATTTTACTTGTAATACTCGCATTTTCATGGAAACTTTTCACGATTTTACGTCACCCAGAAATATCAAGACCCAATAAACGAATGGCAATTAGTGTCTTTGTCATTTCATTGATTTCATTTGCTATTGCCTTTTATTTTGCTGGGTAACATCCGACCAAAAGATCTAAATAAGCGAGAGGTGGCCAATGCCATCTCTCGCTTATTTGAATTCAGGTAACTAAGAGAAAAGAGACATGACTATCAAAATTGACCTCTCACATTCGATTAAGACGGACGCGAATACGCCACAAGATTCCCTATACGAAAGACGCCTAATAAAGTGACAACATCACTTTATTAGGCGTCTTTTATTCTAGTGGCTATGATGCAGCAGGTTGGGATCCAAAGCGACCCGGATACTCAAGTCGAAACTGTATGGAAAATTAAAGATATGCAGTCATCTTATTTCAATACTCAACTGGTTCAAAAGGAATGTTTTTTGCATATAGAGCAGCACTCATGCCTGCAATTTTCCCTGTTACGAGTGCGGATGTAATATTGTATCCACCAGTATAGCCGTGAATATCTAAGATTTCTCCACAGAAATACAAGCCTGGTTTTTTCTTAGAAGCCATTGTTTTTGGTTCAATTTCTTTAATAGACACTCCGCCACCGGTGACAAATGCTTTTTCAATCGGTTGTGTTCCATTTACTTTCATCGTAAATGATGTCAATAAGACTGCCAAATCACGAACTCTTTCGTTTGACAGATTAGCGCCAATTTCATTTGGTTCTATCCCAGCACGATTAAGTAAAAATAATAACCAACGTTCTGGTGCGATCCCTTTCCAAACATTTTTAAGTGATTTTTTCGCATCTTCTTTCATTAACTTAAATAATAGTTGAAAAGCAGATTCTGCATTTTCATTTGGCAAGGCGTTAATCACCATATCAACAGGTAATTCTCCATTTTTCATTCGTTCTTTCACTACATACTGACTGCAACGTAAAATGGCAGGACCACTTAAACCAAAATGGGTAAATAACATGTCCATTTGATGTGTAATTAGTACTTTTCCTTTTTTATTTAAAACAGATACGGCTACATCACGAAGCGCCAAACCTTGAAGTTCCTTTGAACGTATAAACTGTTCATCTGACAACAAAGGAACTTCAGTCGGATACAATTTAGTGACTGTATGTCCTGCGCGTTCCGCCCAAGGATACCCGTCGCCAGTAGAGCCGGTTTGTGGAACAGCTTTCCCACCAACCGCTAGAACAACTGACTTACTCAGTAATTCTTCACCATTTTTTAAGCGCACTCCTTGAATTTGCTCATCATTCATTAGGAGCTTTGCAACTGGTCTTTCGAAGAGAACATCTACGTGTAGCTTTTCCAATTGTCGAACTAACGTATCTACTACGTCTTGTGCACGATTTGAAACAGGGAACATACGACCATGGTCTTCTTCTTTTAATTCGACACCAAGACCTTCAAAGAAGGTAATAATATCTTCGTTGTTAAAAACGGAGAAGGGACTATATAAAAATCGACCATTTCCGGGAATATGTTTAACGATTTCTTCTTGAGTTAACCGATTTGTTACATTGCATCGTCCACCACCGGAAATGGCTAATTTTTTCCCGAGTTTTTTCCCTTTTTCAAGAAGTAACACTTTCTTTCCAATTTCACCTGCAGCAATGGCTGCCATTAAACCGGAGGGACCGCCTCCGACAATTATCACATCATACATATGTCTAAACACACTTTCTCTTTTTTCTCTATTATAAACTATTTGTGGTTTTGATGTCCTAGGGGTAGAATATCTTGTAGGTTAAAATATTTAAGTCAGGAAGTTAAACATGTCAAATAATTTTTTAAAAGGAACTGCTATTCTAACACTTGGATTATTTCTGTCAAAAATATTAGGGGTTATTTATATCATCCCATTCTATTCGATGGTCGGAGAAGATTATATTGGTCTATATCAATACGCATATATTCCGTACAACTTGATGTTAGCCGTTGCCATTTCAGGAGCTCCTTTGGCTTTCTCGAAATATGTTTCTAAATATAATTCTTTAGGAGACTATCAGACTGGTAGACGACTTTTGAAGTCTGGACTTTTCGCAATGATAGTCACTGGATTTATTTCATTTCTATTCTTATATTTCTTTGCTGAACCATTGGCAAAGATATTCATTAGTGAGAAGGAGAAAATATTTACGGTTGCTGATGTGGCAGATGTCATTCGATGGGTGAGCTTTGCTCTAATTGTTGTACCTTTCATGAGTTTAATAAGAGGGTTTTTCCAAGGGTATAGTTTTATGATGCCTACGGCTGTCTCTCAATTGATTGAACAAATCGTGCGTATTTTATTTCTATTAGCTGGGGCTTACCTAGTATTAACCATCTTTAATGGGACACTTAAATTAGCGATTCAAGTAGCTGTATTATCTGCTTTTATTGGTGCACTTGGTGGGCTTGTTGTCCTTTATTATTACTGGCGTAAAAAGAAACCAGAATATAATCTATTACTACAGGGGTCTACCACTTCACACGATGTTAAATTGACTGATATGTATAAAGAGATTCTTGTTTATGCAGTCCCAGTTGTCTTTTTAGGTGTAGCCAATCCATTGTTTCAATTTGTTGATTTACTGACATTTAATCGAGCAATGATTGACTCGGAACAAGCAGCTAAATCAAGTGTTTATCTAAGTATATTGAATATGCAATCTCATAAATTGGTGATGATTCCTGTTATGCTTGCTACGGGGTTTTCAATGGCTTTAATTCCATTGGTTACTAAATACTTTACACTTAATGAACATAAACAATTGTCTAACACTTTGGATAAAACCTTCCAAATGCTTTGCTTTTTAACACTTCCTGTAGTAATTGGAATGACGGTTTTAGCAGGCGAATTATATCACTTATTTTATGAACAAAGTTTAATAGGTTCAGATATTCTTGCTCATTATTTACCAGTTGCGATTCTGTTTAGTTTATTCCCAGTAACTGCTGCAATTTTACAAGGAATCAATCAGCAGAAATGGATTATACTAAACTTACTCATTGGGTTATTGATTAAATTAGCGTTAAATACACCACTAATTGGCATGTGGGAAACAAATGGAGCTATTGCTGCGACGATCATTGGTTATAGTGTCGCAATTTTTATGAATTTTGCGGTTTTAGTTATCACCCAAAATTATCGTTCTAAGCTATTAGTTCGAAGAATTTTACTGATTACAATGATCAATGTAGTGATGCTAATTGTAGTTATAATTGCTCATATGTTATTGCTTCAAATTATGCCAGCAGAATCCAAATTCGGAGCCCTGCTTATTATTTTGATAGTGGGTACTATCGGCGGATTAGTTTATGGTGCAATTGGAATTCGTTTAGGGATCGCACAAAAGTTGTTTGGCGAGCGTTTAACGAAATACACGAAAAAATTCGGTCTTTAAGGTGGCTCTATTATGAGATTAGATAAATTACTTTCTAATATGGGCTACGGCTCAAGGAAAGAAGTAAAGATCTTATTAAAATCAAAAGCGGTCGAGGTAAATGGCGTTTTTGCGAAAGATGTGTCTATGCATGTCGATTCGACTGCTGATCAAATTATAGTATTTGGTGAAAAAGTGATTTATACAGAATTTATTTACTTAATGATGAATAAACCACCTGGAGTTATTTCGGCTACGGAAGATAAATATGACCAAACTGTCATTGATCTACTTGATCCATTAGCGCAACACTTTAAGCCTTTTCCGGTGGGACGTTTAGACAAAGACACGGAAGGGCTGTTAATTCTAACGAATAATGGTCACTTATCACATCAGTTGTTATCTCCGAAAAAACATGTACCGAAGCTATATTTTGCTGTGATTGAAGGTAAAGTAACGGAAGATGATGTGAAGAAGTTTAAAGAAGGTGTAACTTTGGAAGATGGTTATTTTACCAAACCAGGTGAACTTACTATTTTATTAAGTGGAGAAGTGTCTGAAATTGAGTTAACAATTATGGAGGGTAAGTTCCATCAAGTAAAACGAATGTTTGAATCCGTTGGGAAGAAAGTGACATATTTAAAACGTATGTCCATGGGATCACTTAGATTAGATGAAACACTTGAGCTTGGGGATTATCGCCATTTAACTGAAGAAGAATTAGAGGCATTACAAAAAAAAGAATGACCGAGATTTCTCGGTCATTCTTTTTTTATTGCAGTGCGTGTTCAAATGTTTGAACCATATCTAAGATGTCATTTTCACACGTTTGCTCGTCGTTGTCCAACTGCCACGACTCGGACTGCTGACCAAGTCATTAAAGGCTAACACGTTCAAATCTCTTTGGACGGTGCGAGGAGTGATGCCGAACTCATCGACTAAATCTTGTGTCGTTACAATTCCGTGATCTCGGATGAACATATACACATCTTTAATCCGATTAAGCATCCGATCAGTAGTTGGTTTCATTTGTTGAACCACACTCCTTCATCTTATGTTCTCTTGGCTAAGACTAGCGGACGACATTGAGTCATTAGAAGACTCGGTTGATTAAATAGAGTGCCGTAAACAGCCCCTTTTCTAATTGTTCATCAGACTACTGTTGTCTGACAATTCAATTATAAAATAAATTACTCATCTTATCTAGCATAATATCTAATTTTTACAGAGAATTTACAAAAGCGTCATAAAAAATACGAAAATTCACTCTATATATATGTTAGAAAATTAAGAAAATGATGTTTGCCCCTATGATTTTTTTTTGAAAGGTGTAAAATAGCTTTATGAAAGTGGCAGGAGGAATTTAAACGTGATTAATTGGTTGGACGAAGCGAAAAAGAAACAACCTGAGCTTTTAAAAGAGCTTCAGCAACTTATTCAAATTCCAAGTGTTTTGGATGAAGAGCATACCTCAAGTTCACAGCCGTTTGGTCCTGAACCACTTAAAGCACTAGAGTGGATACTTAAAAAGGGTCAGGATGCTGGAATGATCGTAAAAAACGTAGATAACATGGCTGGTCATATTGAAATGGGAGAAGGAGACGAACTTCTTGGTATTTTAGGTCATGTTGATGTTGTTCCTGCTGGCAATGGGTGGACGTACCCACCTTTTGAAGGGCATATTGAAAATAATCGCTTGTATGGAAGAGGCACCATTGATGACAAAGGTCCAACGATGGCTGCTTGGATGGCCATGAAAATGGTCAAAGAAGCGGGAATTCCTTTAAACAAGCGAGTGAGATTAATTATTGGCACAGATGAAGAGAGCGGTTTTCGTTGTGTGAAACGCTACTTTGAAAAAGAAGAAATGCCACATATCGCCTTTGCTCCAGATGCAGATTTTCCGATAATAAACGCGGAAAAAGGTATTGCCACCTTGCGCTTTACAACAACAAAACTAGAACAAGTGGAGCAACTGCAATCATTTCAATCAGGCACTCGAACCAATATGGTCCCTGACTTAGCAACAGCGGTTATTCATATAAATCATGCATCAATTGAAAAAGAATTCAAGCAATTTACGAAACAACATAAACTTCAAGGTTCAATAAAAATTAATGAAAACGAGATTTTTCTGACCATAAAAGGTAAGTCTGCACATGCGATGGAACCGAACGATGGTGTTAATGCAGGTATCTATTTAGCTGAATTCTTAAAAGACATTGTTACTACATCAGGTTCGAAAGCATATGTAGAGTTTGTGTCCTCCTCTTTTTTCAATGATTCAAGAGGTCATGTATTGGCTCTTAACTATCAAGACGAAATATCCGGTGAGACAACATTAAATGCAGGAGTTCTTGCTTTTGACCCGAAAATAGGTGGAACAATTGATGTTAGCATTCGATACTCTGTATCATATGATTTTGATAAATATTTAACCAAGTGTCAGACAGCTTTAAGAAAAAACATTATTTCTGTGGATGTAATATCCAATTCAAGTCCACATTATATTGAGGAGTCAGATGAACTGATTCAAAGCTTGTCTCGGGTATATGAGCGTCAAACCGGAGAAAAAGCAACGCTGCTGTCAATTGGTGGTGGAACATATGCACGTGTACTTAAAAAAGGTGTAGCTTTTGGCATGTTATTCCCGGGGGAAAAGGATGTAGCCCATCAAGTTGATGAGTTTGTTGATATACAAAATTTAATAAAAGCAGTTGCGATTTACGCGGATGCGATTTGCGAACTCGCTTCAAAAAAATCATAGAGAGAAGGATTTACAATGACTTGGGTATTATGGAATGATCGATTAGTAAAAGATGCAGACATTCAATTGTCCAAAGAAGACCGGGGCTATCAATTTGGAGATGGTATTTACGAAGTAATTCGTGTATATAACGGTAGCATGTTTACGGCAACAGAACATATCGATCGTTTCTACGAAAGCGCTGATAAAATAAAGATAGTCATTCCATATACAAAAGACGTTTTTCATAAAATGATTTACGATCTTATTGAAGCGAATGAAGTCACATCTGGTCAAGTTTATATACAAATTACTCGTGGAGCAACGCCTCGTCAACATCAGTTCCCAACGAACACCGTGGAGGCAGTTCTTACGGCATATACGAAAGAGTTGCAACGTCCTGTCTCAGAAATGACGAATGGTGTATCAGTCAAAACAGTTGAGGATATCCGATGGTTGCGCTGTGATATAAAGAGTTTGAACTTATTAGGAAGTGTATTAGCGAAACAGGAAGCGTATGAAGACGGTTGTTTCGAAGCTCTTTTACATAGAGGAGATTCGATTACAGAAGGGTCTTCCACTAATATGTACGGTATAAAAGACGGTGTACTATACACACATCCAGCTACAAACTTAATATTAAATGGCATTACTCGCCGTGTTATTTTAGCTTGCTGTGAAGAAATTGGATTGCCGGTAGTTGAAGAACCTATGTCTCTTGCCTCTGTATTTTTGAATGAAGAATTCTTTATGTCTTCGACAACTTCAGAAATAATACCAGTCATCATGATTAATGGACGGAAGCTCGGAAAGGGTTTACCAGGAGACTGGACCCAGAAATTACAAATAGCATTTGAAGCAAAAATTAATCAAGCTGTATATGCTTAAATTTGACTCCTCTACCTTGGTAGAGGGGTATTTTTTAAATATTTAATCCTGTAAACTGAGTATAATTAAGGTGGTGGAATGGATGCAACATTATTTTATCGGTATTAAATTACCTAAAGATTTAGCACAGCAACTTGTTGATCTAAGAAAAGGATGGCATTTAGAACGTTCACACAAAAGACTTCCAGTGCCCGAAGATTTACATATAACTTTGCTTTATTTAGGAGCAGTTGAATCCGATTTGTTACAACAATTACTAAGTCAGTTAGATTCTCTCTCTCAAAAATTTTCGCCAATTGATATCACACTTAATGGTGTATCTATATTCGGGAATCCTTTGACTCCTCGAGTAGTTTACACAGCTATAGAAGAACAACTAAGCTTACAACTATTACAAAAGGCCGTTTTGGAAAAGTGCCTGTCACTTTTTTTACAAGTAGACAAAAAGCCGTTTGTTCCACATATTACGTTAGCTAAAAAGTGGAGTGGACAGCACGAGATGTTTCTAAAAGAAATGGACATCGAAAAACAGTCATTCTCTATAACTGATTTCTCTGTATATGCCATTAATCCGAGGGAAACACCATCTTATCAAGCAATTCATACTATTTTCTTAAGTGGTTCAACTTAATGAAGACAACGTTTATTGTGAATCCTGCAGCAGGGGATGGTAAATCCCTAAAACGATGGGAGAAGTTTAAAAAAGATCTAAATTTCCCTTACGAATTATATATGACTACTAGACCTAAACATGCCACAGAATTAGCGGAAATGTGTGTGCAAAGTGGTGAACCCCAATTGCTTATTGCATTTGGTGGAGACGGAACTGTTCACGAAGTAATTGAAGGTGTTCTTAGTTGTCCTAATTGCATAATAGGCGTCATCTGTGCAGGCTCAGCTAATGACTTTGCACGAGGTTTTCAATCGTTTCAACATGCAACAGAAGTAAATCAATATGTACAATCCGACGGTAAAACGCTTAAAATGGATATTGGCAATGTGATTACCCGAAGTGAACACTATACCTTTGTTAATAATGCTGGAATTGGTTTTGATGCATATGTTGCATATCAAGTGAATAAATCACCTGTGAAAAAGGTTCTAAATAAGTTCAGTTTAGGCAAGCTTGCTTACACATTCTTTGTCATGAAGACGTTGGTAACATTTAAAAACTTCACATTAAAAGTAGAAACACCTACTAACTGTCAGATATTCAAGGAAGTATGGTTTTCGACTATAAGCAATCAGCCTTATTTCGGCGGTGGAATGAAAATTTCTCCACAGTCTAACCCGGCAGATGGAGAGATTGAAATAACTGTAGTTCATCATTTATCACGCCTAAAACTCATGCTACTATTTGCATCAGTCTTTTATGGTAAACATACTTCATTCAAAGAAGTTCAACAAATCACGTCCACCTCGTTTAGACTAACAACAAATGAATCCATGTACCGTCATACCGACGGAGAATATGCGAATAAAACGACACCACTTGTTGCAGACGAGTTTTCAGTTCAATCAAAAAAATGGCAAATTACAAATTTAATATGAACTTGACGATAGGCAGAAATTCTATGATAATTTGTAATTGAAAAGCATGTATGAAAGAAGGAATAAAGTAATGAGATTACGTAATAAACCTTGGGCAGAAGATTTTATCACTGCACACCCACATATTGTCATTCCAAATCCACAAGATTATAGAGGAAATTGGGGAGAAGTATTTCAAAATAATAACCCACTACATATCGAAGTTGGAACTGGTAGAGGTCAATTTGTAACGGAAATGGCAAGAGCAAATCCTGGTATTAACTATTTGGGAATCGAGTTATATGATAGTGTCATAGTGTCAGCTCTAGAAAATGCTATTGAAGCTGGCTTGCCAAACTTAAAATTATTAAAAGTTAACGGCGAACATTCGGCCAAGTTTTTTCAGAAGAACGATGTAAGCAGAGTTTATTTGAATTTCTCAGATCCATGGCCAAAAATTCGACATGCTAGAAGAAGGCTGTCACACGAGAATTTTTTGAAATTGTACGAGTCGTTCCTGATTGATAACGGAGAAGTCCACTTTAAGACAGATAATCGTGAGCTTTTTGAATTTTCTTTAATAAGCATGTCTGAATATGGCATGTTATTAAAATATCTATCGTTAGATTTACATGTAAATCAACCAAAGGATAACATCATGACAGAATATGAAGAAAAATTTTCTGCAAAAGGACACCCGATTTATCGTCTAGAATCTCAATTTGTTACTAAATAGAGAAGAGAAATTGAAATCTTAATGGATTCTTTAAGAGATTAAAATAGTGTTTTTTTGTTACACTAAAAATATTACATAAAGGAGGGTACAAAATGGATCAATATACATTTCACGACATGAAGTTAAGCTGGTTAAATGGAGGATTTACATTATTAGATGGTGGTGCAATGTTTGGTGTTGTACCAAAAGCTTTATGGTCAAAAAAATATCCTGTCAATGAATTAAATCAAATTGAATGTAGTACAGACCCAATTTTGATTCAATTTGAAGGTAAGAATTTATTAATTGATACAGGTGTGGGCTTTAACAAAATGAATGAAAAACAGCTAAGAAATAATGGGATAAAAGAACAATCACATCTTGATGATTCATTAGCCTATTTAGGGTTACTTACAGAAGACATAGACTTTGTTCTTATGACACATATGCATTCTGATCATGCAAGTGGTTTGACTAAGTGGGAAAATGACGATCTCGTATCATCATTTCCTAACGCGAAAATCTTTGTATCTGCAATTGAATGGGATGAAATTAGAAATCCTAACATTCGATCAAGAAATACATATTGGAAAGAAAATTGGGAAAGTATCCAAACCCAAGTAGTAACATTCGAAGAAGAACTAGAAGTATTACCAGGTATTCGAATGATTCATACTGGGGGGCATAGTGATGGCCACAGTATTATTAGGTTAGAACAAAATGGAGAAACACTTATTCATATGTCAGATATAATGCCTACTCATGCTCATCAAAACCCACTGTGGGTCTTGGCATATGATGATTACCCAATGACCTCTATTTTCGCAAAAGAGAAAATAATGGCTGAAGCACTAGCGAATGGTTATTCATTTATTTTCTATCACGATGCTTATTACCGTTTGATTAAATGGGATCAGACAGGAAAAGAGATTATTAATAAACTTGAACGCACGAGAATATAATTGCTGTTTTAATGTATAAAATCATATAATATTGACAATTCTAACTGTTGAAACAGTAAGGTAGAAATGATAACTAAAACATTAACATAGGTCTATAAATCATAAAAACAGCAATAAAAAAGCGATCCCATTAATCGGGATCGTTTTCATTTTAAAGTTTAATTAAATCAACAACAGTTCCTGTTCGTGCATCAGCAAAGAACTCGAATTGTTCTATCTCACCTTCACGTACTCGTGAAATGCCTCCACGATAAACATCCGATGAAATGGCTTGACGGGTAAAAGGTTCTGTTTTCATATAAATCCAAGAACCATCAATCAATCCTTCCGATTTAAAGGATTCTTTAATGCCGTGTAAAACAAGTTCTGCTGGTTTCGTGGGATCGATACGATGTGCAACTTCACGAATTAAAAATCCTGCTGCAATGCCGGTAGAAAAACCAATGATCAAATCTTTCGTCTTCATTAAAATGCCTCCTAATACAATATTTTATTTAAGTTTACCATAAGTTGTATAAACAAACAGAGATAAAATTCTTCACTAAAACAATTCGACAATCGAAATAAAAGATGGAAATGTTCTGAAAAATCAACTATAATAGGATAGACTTTTACATAAATAGGGGGATATACAATTGAACTCAGAAACACTTCAATTATTTAAAACATTAACTGAACTTCCTGGAGCTCCTGGTAATGAACATTTCATGAGAAAGTTTATGAGAAGTGAACTAGAAAAATACTCTGATGAAATCGTTCAAGACCATTTAGGTGGTATTTTCGGATTAAAAAAAGGTGACGATCAAGGACCTAGAATTATGGTAGCGGGTCATATGGATGAAGTTGGTTTTATGGTGACACAAATCACTGAAAACGGCATGCTGCGATTCCAACCGTTAGGTGGTTGGTGGAGCCAAGTTTTACTAGCACAACGCGTTGAAATCATAACAGACAATGGACCTGTAATAGGGGTTATTGGATCGATTCCACCTCATTTACTGAGTGATGAAGTTCGAAACAAACCAATGGACATTAAAAACATGCTTATTGATATAGGTGCTGATGATTTAGACGATGCAAAGAAAATCGGTATTCGACCAGGTCAACAGATTGTTCCTATCTGTCCATTCACCCCAATGGCAAATAATAAAAAAATATTAGCAAAAGCTTGGGATAACCGCTATGGCTGTGGCCTAGCAATCGAACTGTTAAAAGAACTAAAAGATGAAAAATTACCAAATACTTTGTATTCAGGTGCCAATGTTATGGAAGAAGTAGGCTTAAGAGGTGCTCAAACAGCTGCAACTTTAATAAATCCAGATTTATTTTTCGCATTAGATGCAAGCCCAGCGAATGATATGTCAGGTTCAAAAACAGAATTCGGTCAATTAGGTGAAGGTACATTACTCCGTATTTTTGATCGTTCGATGATTACACATCGTGGAATGCGTGAGTTTGTATTAGATACTGCTGAAACAAATAATATCCCATACCAATATTTCATTTCTCAAGGTGGAACTGATGCAGGACGCGTCCACATGACAAATGAAGGAGTTCCAAGTGCTGTTGTCGGTATTTGCTCTCGCTACATTCACACAGCCGGCTCTATCATCCATACAGATGACTACGCAGCCGCAAAAGAATTAATTGTAAAATTGGTTCGCTCAGCTGATAAAACAACACTTGAAACAATTCGTCAAAATGTTTAAAAAGTGCCTTAAAAGGCGCTTTTTTTATTTCAGTGTTTTTAGCACCACCACCTAAATTATTTTAAGGAGGTTCTTATGAAAGTTGCAATCGGAACTGAAAATCAAGCAAAAATTCATGCTGTTCAAAATATATGTCATTTATATTTTGAAGACGTGGAATTCATCTCGCTAAATGTTCCTTCAAACGTATCTGAACAACCCATTGGAGACGAAGAAACTTTACAAGGTGCAAAGAATCGAGCGAGCATTGCTTTCATGGAAACTCAAGTTGATGTATCTTTCGGGCTTGAAGGCGGAGTTAAAGAATTAGATGGACAACTTTATATATGCAACTGGGGAGTACTTTATACAAAAATAGGACAACAGTATATAGCGGGGGGTGCTCAAATTCCTTTACCGCAAGAAGTGGGTCATGCCATCCGAAACGGTGAAGAATTAGGACCAGTAATGGATCGTTACACAAAGCGAATTGGAATACGTCATTACGAAGGGGCCGTTGGAGTATTTACTAACGGATTTGTGAAGCGGGAAGAGATGTTCGAACACGTTGTAAAACTCTTACTAGGTCAATATTTCAAAGAAAACCCTATCCAAGAAATGACTTAAGTTGCAAGGATAAGGGAACCATATTAAAATAGATACAGTACTTACATGGAATGGAGGGTAAACCATGAGCCGAAACTGGTTGCGAATTGCTATCGCACCATTCATAGTAATGACTTTAGTTGCTTGTTCTGATTCTGCTGAAGAACAGACAGGTGAAGGAATTAAAGTAGCAAAAGAGCTATTTCAAAATGAGCCAGTTGAACCGAACGAACAAATAAAAAGTGTTGAATTATTTGTTCCTGGTGGTTTTTCTATACAAGAAGATTCGGATGATACGAATATCATCTTGAATAGTAAAAGTGATTTATATGTTTTATTTATTAACCCGAATGAAGAACAAGATAGCCACTTGTTTTATGATCTGTTAAACGCTGAAAAGAAAAATGGTATCTACGCTTTAGAAACTTTTGAGCAAAATGGTCGCTTTGGATTCATAGCTGTTTTACCATCAGGTGATGAGCAGTTTGAAATTATGGCAAGCATAGGTGGCTTGAAATTGACGACAATCTCTAAAAAAGCTAATATTTATAAAAACATTGAACAAATGATGAAAATTGTTCGTTCTGTTAAAATCGAGGGGAGAGTTTAGATTGAGAGACTTACAATCAGTTGAAGAGTTTCAAGCTTTAAAAGTTGCAGAAGACGTGGTGTTTTTATTTACAGCTGCCTGGTGTCCGGATTGTCACTTTATCGATCCTTTTATGCCTGAAGTTGAAGAGAAACTTGAATCTTTTACATTTGTGTCTGTTAATCGCGATCAATTTATTGATATATGTGCAGAACATGAGATTTACGGAATTCCAAGTTTTCTAGTTTATAAAAACGGTATTGAAGCAGGACGCTTTGTCAGTAAAGATCGAAAAACTCAAGAAGAAATCGAACAATTCTTACTGGAATTATAAATATTTTTTTGAAAAGTCATACCAACTTGAATGAGTAACTTAGATATTGTCACAAAAAGTAACCAAGAAACATAATAAATGTTCTCATAATTTGAGCACTTTAAATAAAGGCTACCAAAGAATGCAAAAAAAAAGAGCGGTTCCGCCCAAAAGGTGAGAACCGTCTCCTTTTGTTAGGGATGTGAAATTTTGAACTCAAAGCAATTAGTTGAACTATTAAAGCAGAAGCTTACTAATCCTGCATTTACATGGCAACATGACGAAAAAACAGATCGTGTAAGACTAAATCATAAGGTTTTAAATAAAGGAATGGAAATATCACTTCCTGAAATATTATCTAAATATGAAATGAAAAAAGATAAAGCAATTAACGAAGTGGTTTATACAATTAGCCAAACATTTGAAGCTATGGAAAAAGAAACACAAAGTTTAGACCGATCAACCTCACATATTTACCCTGTCATTCGTTCTACATCTTTTCCTGTAAAATCGAATGAAGGACACGATTTAGTAGTAACAGACCATACTGCTGAAACACGTATTTTCTATGCATTAGATCTTGGAAATACGTACCGATTACTGGATGTAAATATGTTAATTGAAATGAATGTAACAGATTCAGAAGTTAAAGAAGCAGCGAGGTTCCAGATAAGAAAACTTTCAACAGAATTGAAAGAAGATCATGTAGCTGGCAATATTTTTTATTTTCTAAATGCAAACGATGGATATGACGCCACCCGTATATTAAATGAACCATTTTTAAAAGATATGCAAACTAAAATTGAAGGGGATATGACGTTATCCGTTCCCCATCAAGATGTTTTAATTATTGGAGATATTCGAAATGAAGCAGGATATGATGTACTGGCACAATTAACCATGCATTTCTTTACAACAGGTAAAGTTCCAATTACTTCCTTATCATTTATTTACGAAGATGGGGAATTGGAACCAATATTTATTATGGCGAAAAATCGATTGGAAAAGGAGAACAAAGATAAATGAATATTTTTTACAATATGAAAGGTGTAGGGGACGTACTTTTGGTTCAACTCACTACAACTACATTTGAAGAAGTAGAAACACAATCAAAAGGTGACATTACACTTATTAAGGATTCTAAAACAGGTGAAGTGGCAGCATTTAACGTCTTTAATGCTAGTAATCATTTAGAATTAAAAGAACAAGGCTCTGTTGAAGTGACGAAAGAAATCGTTGCGACTTTGCAATTATTAATTAATAATAGCGAATTGGACCTTATATTAGAGGTGGACTTTACACCTAAATTTGTAGTGGGATATGTTTTATCTAAAGAACAACATCCAAATGCAGATAAATTAAACATCTGCAAAGTTGATGTTGTTGAAGAAACACTCCAAATTGTTTGTGGAGCTCCTAATGTAGAAGTCGGGCAAAAAGTGGTTGTAGCTAAGGTAGGTGCTGTTATGCCATCTGGTTTAGTTATTCGTGATGCAGAACTTCGTGGTATTGCCTCTAGTGGGATGATTTGTTCGGCTAAAGAGCTAGCTTTACCAGATGCACCAACAGAAAAAGGTATTTTAGTATTAGATCAAAGTGCTGAAATAGGTTCAGCTTTCAAAGCATAAACTAGGTAAAACTCTGTGTACTCAAGAATTTAGGTACACAGAGTTTTTTTATCCGTTTGAATTGAATCTCAAACCTGTTAAAATGGAAACATTGATATGAAAAGAGGGTTTGAAGTGAATTGGTTGACAACAGCATTTAATAAATTATTTTCTAATGAACAACAGGACAAACAAGATGATCTAGATAAAAATGAGCTACCAACATATAAACAGTCGAAAACACCGTTTCGATTTCCCCTTATTAGCGATAAAGAGAAAGATCAATTAGTAGATGACGAATTAGAGGATACTCAAAAAGAAGAAGAGTTCATGCCTTTATATATGCATAAACAATGGCAACAACAACGGGAGAATGCAATTGTTCATCATGCAACTAAGCCAAATATGGACAAATCTAGTAAAAAAATAGTAGAACCCAAACCTAAACCTAAAGTAAAAGAAAGCTATCAAGAAGTAAAACCAAGAATAACAAAAGTGCCTGTTCAGTCTAAAAAGTTCATACCATCAGACGTTCCATCTCCAATTCATGGCTTCACTCGAACAAAAATATCACCTATTAATGAATTGTTAGCAAAAAAGAATTCAGATGAAGTCGTTGCAACAGTTGAAAGTACCATAATTAGCCCAAGTGAATCTGCTATTTTCAAGCCAAGCGAACCAACCATTCAAACTTCAAGTGAACCAATTACAATTAAGCCAAGCGAACCAGATATTCAAACTTTAAATGAATCAATTACAATCAAACCAAGCGAACCAGACATTCAAACTTTAAATGAATCAATTACAATCAAACCAAGCGAACCAGACATTCAAACTTTAAATGAACGAATTACAATTAAGCCAGGCGAACCAGACATTCAAACTTTAAATGAACCAATTACAAATAAGGCAAGCAAACCAGACATTCAAACTTCAAATGAACCAATTACAATCAAGCCAAGTGAATTAGTCACAATGAAGGAACAAAACATAGCAGAACATTTAGTGATTCAAGATTTTCATGAGAAAGTTGATGTTGAACCTAACAGCACCATTGAGAATGTGAAATCTGTTTCTTCAGTACAAATAGCTGAAATTCAAGAAACTGAAATAAAAAAGAAATCACTCCCATTTAATGTTTTAATGTTAAATTCAGATAAAGAAAAATATAATAAAAAGAAAGTTCAAACGACTACCCCCTCTGCCATTACTCAAGTGCCAATTATTGAGTCAAATGAAGAAATGTCAACAGTCATTCAAAATGTTCAAGCTGATCCCGTCTTGGACGATTTACAGTCCGGTTACGTCTTTCCTGAAAACAGTTATTTAGTACCGCCTGAGGAGAAGACTCAAGATTATGAATGGATGCAAATGCAAGCAGATCGCTTAATTGAATCGCTATCCTACTTCCAAGTGAAAGCGGATATTGTGAACATGGTTCAAGGTCCCGCTGTAACTCAATTTGAAATGACCGTAGGACAAGGAACAAAAGTAAGTAAAATTCGTAATTTAGCAGATGATTTAAAATTAGCACTGGCAGCTAAAGATATTCGGATTCAAGCCCCTATTCCTGGAAAAAGTTCAATTGGAATTGAAATACCAAATCAAACATCAAGACCAGTAAGGTTATCAGAAGTTGTCGGAAGTTCTAATTTTAAAGACTCTGATTCTCCACTTGAAGCAGCTCTTGGATTAGATTTAACTGGAAAACCTGTAACAATTGATTTGCGCAAAATGCCACATGGGTTAATTGCAGGAGCTACTGGGTCAGGTAAATCAGTGTGCATTAATTCAATATTAATTAGCTTATTGTATAAGGCAACGCCGAAAGAATTAAATTTATTGTTGATTGATCCAAAAATGGTGGAATTAGCTCCTTTTAACCATATTCCTCATCTTGTAAGCCCAGTTATAACAGACGTAAAGGCAGCTACTGCTGCACTTAAATGGGCAGTTGAAGAAATGGAACGAAGATATCAGCTGTTTGCTCATACTGGTGTGCGTGATATTTCTCGATATAATGCCATGGCAGAAGAGAAAAGACAATTTGCTCAGAAACTGCCATACTTGTTAATCGTTATTGATGAGTTAGCTGATTTAATGATGATGGCTCCAACTGAAGTGGAAGAATCTATTTGTAGAATTGCTCAAAAAGCACGTGCATGTGGAATTCATTTAATCGTAGCTACACAGCGCCCTTCTGTAGATGTCATTACGGGACTTATCAAAGCGAACATCCCAACTCGAATCGCATTTTCAGTTTCATCTCAAATCGATTCTCGAACAATTCTTGATGGCCAAGGTGCAGAACGATTACTTGGAAGAGGTGATATGTTGTATTTAGGAAATGGGATGTCTGCACCTATTCGTTTACAAGGTACTTATGTAACAGATGAAGAAATGGAAGAGATTATTGATCACGCACGTAGTCAAGGTGAACCTTCCTATTTATTTGAACAAGAGGAGCTAGTTCGTCGTTTAGAAGTTGCTGAAGATCAAGATGAGTTGTTTGAAGAAGCATGTCGTTTTATTTTAGAGCAAGGCTCAGCTTCGACTTCATTACTACAACGGAAATTCCATATGGGATACAACCGGGCTGCAAGACTAGTTGATTTAATGGAACAACATGGTTATGTTTCAGAGTCAAGAGGAAGCAAAGCACGTGAAGTCTTTATTACAGAAAATGATATACAACAACTTTTTAATTAATAATTAAATTAACGTCTAAAGTGGTAAAAAAGGTAATAAAGTAATTGCGAGAAAATTAGTTAATTTCTAAGCTAGATTAAATGATGATATAATCGGGTAAGGAAGTATATATAAAAGTACAGGCACCTTTCCCAGGAGGATTAAACAAATGACAGTGTTTCATTTTACAGGAATAAAAGGATCAGGCATGAGTTCACTTGCACAGATCTTGCATGATTCAGGAAATCAAGTACAGGGCTCTGACATAGATAAACATTTCTTTACAGAAGACCCATTACGTAAATTAGGAATCTCAATCTTGCCATTTAATGCAAATAATATTCAAAAGGGTATGACCGTTATCGCTGGTAATGCATATCGAGATGATCATGAAGAATTAACTCGTGCAAATGAATTAGGCGTTGATGTTATTCGCTATCACAAGTTTTTAGGTAATTTAATGGGGCAGTTTACTTCAGTAGGGATTACAGGATCTCACGGTAAAACTTCGACTACTGGATTAATGTCGCATGTCTTAAGTGGCTTTGCGCCAACTTCATATTTGATTGGAGATGGCACTGGACACGGTGAATCACAAGCGGAGTACTTTGCATTTGAAGCATGTGAATACCGTCGGCACTTTTTAGCTTACCATCCAGATTATATGATTATGACAAATATTGATTTTGATCATCCTGATTATTTTAAAGGTATTGAAGATGTTGTGGATGCATTTCAATCAATGGCACTACAAGTAAATAAAGCTATTTTCGCTTGTGGTGATGATGTACATCTTCAAAAAATCCAAGCGAATGTTCCGGTTGTTTTTTACGGGTTTGGCTCAGAAAATGACTTTGAGGCACGTAATGTGGTGAAAAATACTTTAGGTTCTACGTTTGATGTGTTTGTACGCAATGAATTTTATCATGCATTTGAAATACCTTTATTCGGAGATCATGCCGTTTTAAATGCAATGGCTGTAATTTCATTGAGTAGTTACGAGGGTATTCCAGCTGATGTTATTCACAAACAATTACTATCATTTGGTGGTGTTAAACGCCGTTTTACTGAAAGTATTAAAGGCGAGAGGATTTTAATTGATGATTATGCCCATCATCCAACTGAAATTAAAGCAACACTTCAATCAGCTCGTCAAAAATATCCAGAGCGTAAAATTATTGCGATTTTTCAACCACATACATTTTCACGTACACGAACATTTTTAAATGAATTTGCAGAAAGCTTAGAAATTGCTGATTTTGTCTATCTATGTGATATTTTTGGCTCGGCACGTGAGAACGCAGGAGATTTAACTATCCAAGATTTATGTGATTTAATTGAGAATTGTGTTATTCTAAAAACAGAGGAAATTGATGTTTTACTTGAATATGAAAATGCTGTTTATTTATTCATGGGGGCTGGGGATGTTCAAAAATTCCAGGCTGCATTTGAAAAAATAATATAAGTTAATAAAAACTCTAGTTATGATTTAACTGGAGTTTTTATTATTTTAAGCAGGAATTTAAATATTTTTGTAGAATATTAGTAACTGGAACGTTTATTTGCTGTTGTGTAAGGGAATATAGAAAGTATGAGTGATTTCGAGGAGGAGATTGAGTGGAAATAGTACTATACATAGCAGCCTTAGTTGCAGCTATAGGTTTTCTCGTTCTCTGTGTAAGTCTTGCTATGACATTAACTTCATTAAAGAAAACATTAAATGAAGTATCGGGAACAATGTCTGGATTAGAAGGACAATTACAAGGAGTAACAAGAGAAACAACGGAACTATTGCATAAAACAAATGATTTAGCTTCAGATATTCAATCTAAATCTGAAAAATTAAACAGTGTTGTTGATGCAGTTAAAAACGTAGGGGAGTCAGTGAATGGCTTAAACACTTCAGTTCGACGCATTACTTCTTCAGTTGCTAGTGAAGTTGAGAAAAACGAAGAAAAAATTTCACAAGTAATACAATGGAGTAACGTTGTTCTTGAAATCCGTAACAAATGGAATGAACGAAAAGCGATTGAAGAAGGTCGTTCTGGTTACTCGAATTATAAAGGCTAACCTGCTGAATTTATATAATGATAGTGAAACCCAAAAATTAGGAGGAAACAAAATGACACAATATAAACCAAATTATAACGAAGCTAAGTATAATCGTGAATTCTATACGAACAAATCAGTTGAAGAGGAAGCATATCTTCCTCAAGCTCTAGAATATACAAATGATCCCCAATACCGTGATCCAATTTATGTGAGCGATGAAGTGAATTCAAAAGACTTCTTAATCGGCGCATTAGTAGGAGGTATCATCGGAGCAGCAACTGCTTTATTCCTTGCACCAAAATCAGGTTCTGAACTTCGTGAGGATGTCTCAACACAAGCAAGTCACTTAAAAGAAAAATCAGTCGATTTATCTTCAACTGCTAAAGAAAAAACTGTACACTTTTCAAATCAATTAAAAGAAAAAACAGTTGATTTATCAGCAGTTGCTAAAGATAAAACAGCTCAAATATCAACACAGTTAAAAGAAAAATCAGGTCCTTTAGTTGAAAAAGTAAAATCTATCAAATCTAAAATGCCTACCTTAATGGATGATGGCACTGCTTCTTCTGAAGGAGAAGAGCCAATTGATTTCATGGAAACTGTTAATAACACAGTAGAAGAAGTCGTAAATGAAATTAATGAAAATTCAACATCTACTGCAAAAGCACTAAAAGAAGCAGTAGCAGATAAAAAATAATAATAAAATGACAAGACTCACATTAACATGTGAGTCTTTATTTCATCAATAATTAGGGCATAATGATTCATAATTACTTTAGCGCGTTGAAGCGTTAAAGAAAATGCGTGACAATATGAAACTTGCGTACTATAATAAGTCTATTATCAAAAATAAAGCGCCATACTTTTTACGTTACCTCTTCGTAAATAAGATATGAGTAGGAGAGGAGATCATAGTATGAGCAATCAAGAATTAGATAACTTACGCTCAAATGTGGATGAATTGAACTTAGAAATTCTTCGTTTAATCAATGAACGTGCAACAGTCGTTCAAGAAATTGGAAAAGTAAAAGAAAAGCAAGGTGTCAACCGATATGACCCTCTTCGTGAACGTCATATGTTGAACTTAATAAAAGAAAATAATACTGGTTTACTACCTCAATCAACAGTGGATCACATTTTTAAAGAGATATTTAAAACAGCTTTAGAACTTCAAGAAAACGATCACCGTAAAGCACTACTTGTATCGCGTAAAAAGAAAGCAGAAGATACAATTGTAGTCGTTAATGGAGAACGTATTGGAGATGGCAAACCAACTTTCATTTTTGGACCATGTGCAGTTGAATCTTATGAGCAAGTTGCAGCAGTTGCTGGAGCGATACAACAAAAAGGATTAGGAATGATTCGAGGAGGAGCTTATAAACCTCGTACATCACCTTATGATTTTCAAGGCCTAGGACTCGAAGGCTTAAAAATTCTTAAACGAGTAGCACAAGAATATAACCTTGCTGTTGTCTCAGAAATTGTCACACCTCATCATCTTGAGGAAGCGTTAGATTACATTGATGTAGTTCAAATCGGTGCTCGTAACATGCAAAACTTCGAGTTGTTAAAAGCAGCCGGTTCAATAAATAAACCTATACTATTAAAACGTGGAATGGCTGCAACTATTGATGAATTTATCCATGCTGCAGAGTACATTATTTCACAAGGGAATGACCAAATTATTTTATGTGAACGTGGAATTCGTACTTACGAGAAAGCGACACGTAACACACTTGATATTTCATCGGTTCCAATATTAAAACAAGAAACACATTTACCAGTATTTGTTGATGTAACGCATTCTACAGGACGTCGCGATTTATTACTTCCTGCAGCGAAAGCAGCAATCGCGATTGGTGCAGATGGTGTTATGGCTGAAGTTCATCCAGATCCAGCAGTAGCTTTATCTGATGCAGCACAACAAATGAACTTACCGCAATTTGATGAATTTTATGATTCACTTCAAAAGTTTATGAAATCTTATGAAATTCATGCATAATCTTCATGCCGGTTCAATTACTGAACCGGTATTTTTCTTTCGTTAGAAGTAAAAATGGAAAATGTCATAAAACTGTTATATGATGGTAAGAGATAGTGAACGAGCAGGGAGTGAATACATATGACAATTACAATTTATGACGTTGCACGTGAAGCCAATGTATCAATGGCAACCGTATCTCGTGTGGTCAACGGCAATCCAAATGTAAAACCCGCGACTAGGAAAAAAGTATTGGATGTAATAAAACGGTTAGAATATCGTCCGAACGAGGTTGCAAGAGGTCTAGCAAGTAAGAAAACGACCACTGTTGGGGTTATTATTCCAGATATGTCCAATATATTTTATGCAGAACTAGCTAGAGGGATTGAAGATATTGCGACGATGTATCGCTATAATATTATCTTATCGAACTCCGATCAACGTGAAGACAAAGAGTTACAGCTTCTTGAAACGATGTTTGGCAAGCAAGTTGATGGAATTGTCTTCATGAGCGAACATGTATCTATTGATTTACTTAATATGATGGAACGTTCCCCTGTACCTATTGTTTTAGCAGGTACAATTGATGCTACCGGGCATATGCCTTCTGTTAATATCGATTATCATCAAGCAGCATTTGAAGCGGTAAACCGCTTACTTCAAAATAACCACAAACGAATCGCTTATGTTTCAGGTTCATTGTCATCTACAATAAATCGTGCATTTAAATTTACTGGATATGAAAAAGCTTTGGCACAAGCCAGTATTGAACTTGATAATGATTTAGTAGTGGAAAGCGAAGCGACATACGATGCTGGTTACACAGCGTTTAACAACCTGAAGGGCATTAATGATGCACCTACAGCTTATTTTGCTGGTAATGATGAACTTGCAATTGGGTTAATTCATGGAGTTCAAGATGCTGGTTTAAACGTTCCAAATGACGTAGAAGTGATTAGTTTCGAAAATTCAAAGCTTGCACGTATGGTGCGACCAGAATTAACAAGTGTTGTATTACCGCTGTATGACATTGGAGCAGTTTCAATGAGACTGTTAACTAAGTATATGAACAAAGAAAAAATTGAAGAAAAGACTGTAATTTTGCCACATCGTATTTGTGAAAGAAATTCAGTGAAATAAATAAAAAGGAGTGAACTATGATTTTTCATAGTTCACTCCTTTTCTTAATGAGGTCGTATGTGATAAAGCGCTTTATCTAGAACTTGTTTATTTTTCTCCGTAATCTCTTCCTTGCGTGGTATGGGCTCATACAAGTTTTCTGGGTCCATCCAAGTAGGAATTAATTGTACAGGTGAATCTTTCTGCCATTGATCAAGCCATTCTTTTGGAAGTTTACCTTGTGGAATTTCCATATCATTCATTTCCATCCACAACAACGACCAAGCTCTAGGAACCACGCGCCAAATATCATAGCCACCACCACCAACAGCAATCCATTTCCCATCACAAAATTCATGTGCAAGTTGATGTGCAAGTTTAGGAATTTCTTGATAGAGTTTCATAGTCCCATATAAATGCGTGAGGGGATCGAGATAATGAGCATCGGCACCATTTTGAGTAATAATGACATCTGGTTTAAAATGCGTAGCGATCTCACGAAAAGCTGTCATATATAGGTCTAAAAAAGACTCATCTTCTGTAAATGCATCAATTGGTAAATTAAATGAAGTGCCATAGCCTAGACCAGAACCTCTTTCAGTAACATTGCCTGTCCCAGGAAACAAATAGCGACCTGTTTCGTGTATTGATATAGTACAAACATCTTCATCTTCGTAAAAACTCCACTGTACACCGTCACCATGGTGAGCATCGGTATCTATATACAGAACTCGAGCCTTATATTTTTGTTGTATATATTTAATAGCTACTGAACTATCATTGTAAATGCAAAAGCCTGATGCTCGCCCATGAAAGCCGTGATGAAGTCCTCCACCAAGGTTAAGGGCATGCGAAGCTTTATTCTCCATTACATAATCAACTGCAGTTAATGTGCCTCCAACAAGACGTGCGCTTGCTTCATGCATGTTAGGGAAGATAGGAGTATCATCTGTCCCTATACCGAAGCTTTCGGTTTGAGAAGACGTCAAAAGCCCTTTACTGGCTTTTTTGACGATATCAACGTATCTTGCGTCGTGAGCAAGTAATAACTCGTCGTCAGTTGCTATACGAGGTATCACAATATCTTGGTCTGAAAGCGCATTCATTTTACGTAATAAATCAGTGGTCAAAATAAGCCTTTTCTGATTGAAAGGATGGGTCTCAGAAAATTTATAGCCTAATTGCTCCTCTGAATATACGTAAACGGCATGTTTTTTTAATTTGTCATTCCCGGTATGTTTGGCCATAGCACATCAAAACCTTCTTTGCGAATATCTTCAATAATCCCTAAAGGATTCATTGTTTTCACTCTGAATACTAAAATTTTGTTTTCATTATTTACTAAATCTGGATAAACAAGAACACTTAAGACATTTGATTTGTGATCATGAAAAACTTTTGATACTTCAAATAATGTCCCAGGTCTATTAGGAACACGGACTTCGATTTGAGACCCAGGTTGATGAGCTCCAGTAAGCTCAATATATTTATACAATAAGTCAGTCTCTGTTACGACGCCAACTAATTTTCCACCACTAACAATTGGCAAACATCCAATTTTTTGATCATAAAAAGTTGTTGCAATTTCTTCGACAAAGTCGAGTGGATGACCGATAATTGGATTTTTAGTCATAATTTCTTTAATCTTAGTTTCATAAATATCTTGATTTTGATCTTCCATTAAATAAGAGGGAATGGCTTCTTTAATATCCCTATCCGTTACAATGCCAACTACAGAACCAATTTCATTGGTGATTGGTAGATGACGAATTTTATTTTCTTGCATTAAGGTGATTGCATCCTTAATTGAATGAGTTGGTTGAAGAGTAAATACGTTTGTTTTCATCATTTGTTCCACAATCATTAGTCAAGAACTCCTTCATTGTTTAGTACATAAAACGATTCATAAAGCGTAGTTGATCAAATCGTTGAATGGATTCATTATCGATTCGCGATCCTATTTTTGCCATTAAACAATTGGCTGGATGAGAGCTAATTTCAGGATCATCAGTTGCAAAATATTCTAGACCACCTGCAGTCATCATTTTTTCCATGATTTTTCGGTATTCCCATACATTTAGACCAGTCCCTTTTAAATCCCAGTGCCAATAGTATTCCGTTGTAATAGTAATGTAGTCTTCCATTTTATCATCCATCATGGAGACGCGAAGCAGGCTTTTTCCTACCCCTGTTCCACGGTACTTAGGAATTACTTCAATAGCACCTAACTCAATTAAATTACTCATTTGCCCTTGTGACCAGCGTTCAAGGGGATCTGGGTATAAAAATGTTACATAGCCGACGATTGTCATATTCTCACGAGCAATTAATATGCGTCCTTCGGGAAGTTTAGCAATCCCAATTACTGCTTTATGTTGTTGAGCTGGTGGACGAAATGCCACCAAATGTTCGTGAAAATCATATCGAGCAATATCTGATGCTGAAATAGGTCCTTCAATAATTAACTGGCCATGTTTCGTTTTTAATTCCATGGCATTATATGTTTTCTCATGTTCCATTAGTACACCACCTGAAAAGAATTACAATAAATTCTATTATACATGAAAAATGTAGAATAAGACCTTTTTCAAAACTTTCCAAGTAATAATATTCGAAAAAGTTAAATTATTCGCCAAATACTCTCAATTTAAGGTAAACTAGTATTTGTATTGTAATTGAGAGGGTGGTAGAAATGAAACTTGAGGAACTTCCGGTCGTTCAAGGAGATTACTTACTCCAAAACTACGACGAAACTGTAGCTAACTTTGATTGGAAAGATGCTGAAAAAGCTTTCAGCTGGCATGAGACTGGTCGCCTAAATATGGCACATGAAGCCATAGATCGCCATGCAAATTCGGATAGAAAAAACAAAATTGCTCTTTATTATAAAGATGCAAATCGTAAAGAATCTTATACGTTTAATGAAATGAAAAAATGGACAAACAAAGCGGCAAATTTATTTAAAACGCATACCAATCTTGAGAAAGGAGACCGGTTATTTATTTTCATGCCACGTTCTCCTGAATTGTATTTCTCATTACTTGGTGCTCTTAAGATGGGTGTCATTGTAGGACCCCTGTTTGAGGCGTTTATGGAAGGTGCAGTTTATGATCGTTTAGCGGATAGTGAAGCAAAAGTGCTTGTAACTACACCAGAACTTTTAAAACGTATACCTGTTGATAAATTACCACATTTGGAAACGATTTTTTTAGTCGGAGATCATGTCGAAGAAGATAAAAAAACAGTAGACTTTTTAAAACACATAATTACTGCTTCACCTTATTTTAAAGTTGAATGGCTTGATAAGGAAGATGGTTTAGTCCTTCATTATACGTCGGGCTCTACGGGTAAACCTAAAGGTGTTTTACACGTACAAGAAGCTATGGTCCAACATTACCAATCGGCAAAATGGGTACTAGATTTAAAAGAACAAGATATTTTCTGGTGTACAGCTGATCCAGGTTGGGTCACTGGCACATCTTACGGTATTTTTGGACCTTGGTTAACGGGGACAACGATGGTTGTTTTAGGTGGTCGTTTTTCACCAGCTGCATGGTATCAAGCAATTGAAGACTATGGAGTGACGGTTTGGTACAGTGCACCAACGGCTTTCCGTATGTTAATGGGAGCAGGAGATGCATTGGTAAAAGACCATGACTTGTCTACACTTCGACATGTATTATCAGTTGGAGAACCACTAAACCCTGAGGTTATTAGATGGGGTGCAGAAGTATTCCGTCATCGCATTCATGATACTTGGTGGATGACGGAGACAGGCGCACAAATGATTTGTAATTTTGCGTGCTTACCAATTCGTCCTGGTTCAATGGGTAAACCTATACCGGGAGTTAAAGCTGCAATTGTCGATGATAATGGTGTAGAATTACCACCCTATCAAATGGGGAACTTGGCTCTTGAAAAAGGATGGCCATCAATGATGCGTCAAATTTGGAAAAATCCCGAGAAGTATCAATCTTATTTCTTGAAAGATAAATGGTATGTTTCAGGGGATTCAGCTTACATGGATGAAGATGGCTATTTCTGGTTCCAAGGACGAATTGATGATGTCATCATGACTTCTGGAGAACGTGTAGGACCTTTTGAGGTAGAAAGTAAATTACTTGAACATCCAATGATTATAGAAGCGGGTGTAATCGGTAAACCAGATCCAATTCGTGGAGAAATCATAAAAGCATTCGTTGTTCTAGTTGAAGGCGTCGAGCCATCAGATGATTTAATTGCTGAAATTCAACAATTTGTGAAAAAGGGATTAGCAGCACATACTGCTCCTAGAGAAATTGAATTTAAAGACAAGCTTCCAAAAACACGTAGTGGGAAAATCATGCGTCGCGTCTTAAAAGCGTGGGAACTTGACTTACCAACAGGTGATTTATCAACAATGGAAGATTAATAAATAACAATAAAAGCTAACCCAATTGGGTTAGCTTTTATTGTGACTAAATTATGTAAAGATAATTTTATTAAAACAAGCAACCCAAGTTAAATTTCTTTAACTTGGGTTGCCTTTTTTTATTATGTGTTTTATGCGTATTAACTGTCTCCAGGAGGTGGAACTGGTTCTACAGGAGGAACAGGTTCAGGTTTAGGTTCAGGTTTAGGTTCAGGTATTGGCTCTGGCTTAGGTTCAGGCTTGGGCTCTGGTTTAGGTTCAGGCTTTGGTTCTGGTTTAGGTTCTGGTTTAGGTTCAGGTTTTGGCTCTGGTTTAGGTTCTTCAATCATCGCAGTGTTGGAACCCGATGACTGTTTACCTGTTATATCAACAGCCACGACGAAGTATTCACCTGGACCACTTACTTGGTACGAATTCTTGCTTGCTTCTTTGACGGAAGAAAGAAGGGCATTGCTTCCACCAGAACGACGGAATACCCGGTATCCAACAACATCATTTGAAGGAGAGTTCGACCATGTTAGTGTTTTACCTGATAATGAAGCGGAGACGGCTGCTGGTGCAGCTCCATCCGCATTAAAGGTATCTTCAGAGACTACACGGTTAGCGAAACTAGAGTTTGTCGGGAAGAGCTTGCTTGCATCTCCACCTAATCTTCCTAACATTCGATCAATAAAGTCTTTGTTTACTCCAACGCCACCACTTACAACAAATTCTTTAGGAGTTGACGGAAGTGAACGATACCGATTGCCTCCTATTATTACATAGGAAGAAGAGACGAAGCTATCATCTGCTTTGCTTGGTACAAAGGTATTGGCATTAAATAAATCGGAAGTAACTAACCCTGCTTTCGAACATGCTGCTGAAGGAGATAATCCTGAAATAGCACAAAATGAACGAGAAACCACCCCTTTAGGAGCTTTAAAATCGACATTTGGATCAATTAATTTTTGATTCACATCATAGGATGCGTTCATCAATTTTGCCCATAACATATTTACGCGTTCACCTGGTCGAGAATATCTACCGCTATTATCTTCTAAATTTCGTGGTGTATCATATCCTAGCCATACACCAAGTGTGATAGAAGGATTATAACCCATAAACCACACATCATAATTCTGATTTGTAGTACCCGTTTTAGCAGCAAAATCAGAACTGAACTTCAACTCACTTTTTGCTTTCATTCCAGTCCCTTCACTGAGTACATCACGTAACATATCTGTCACGATATAAGATGTTTGAGGCGAGTAAACAGGTACTGCCTCTGATTGATGTTCGAAAATAATATTGCCGTCTGCATCTTCAATTTTTTCAATCATATATGCTTCGACAAATTGTCCTCCGTTACCCAATGTGGCATAAGCATTGGTGTTTTCTTGTACAGAAACGTCAACTGCACCAAGAACAGTTGATATATTTGCATGAGTCGACTCTGTCACATTAGAAAAATTCATTTTCTGTAAAAATGATGTTGGTTTCCGATCTTTAATTGAATCATATAGTCTTAGTGCAGGTAAGTTTTGAGAAACAGCAAGTGCTTTACGTGCTGACATGATACCAAGTTCTTGTGTTGTATTATAGTTGGAAGGTTTATAAGGAATCTGTCCCGGAATATTCAATGTAAACATTACATCGACAAGTGGACTTCCCGCGCCAATTACACCATATTCAATTGCAGGTCCATATCCTACTAATGGCTTCATCGTAGAACCGTTATGTCGATAGCCTTGTGTAGCATGGTTTGTTTTTTCTAAGTTATGATTCCGTCCACCTATAAAACTTAAAATACGACCCGTACTATTTTCCATCATCATACTTCCAACTTGAACTGGAGCATCAACTGTTTTTACTTTACCAGTTTCTGAATCGGTACGATTCTCTTTAAATGTAACTCCGTAGTTTTCAAACTCATCTTTTACTTTTTGATGTCGGTCGTATAAACCCTTATCAATTGTAGAATGAATACGATATCCATTTATACTGATGGCTTGTGCGGCTAATAGTTCATACTTCACTTTTATTTTCTTATCTGTTTTAAAAACTTCTGGGTTAATATTATCTTTTTCAGCTAATATTTTGGCAATAATTCCTTTTGCTTGTCGTTCTAATTCGGCATTTAAATAAGGGTATCTCTCTTGTAGTGATTTTTCACCAGAACGAAAATCTTTTTTTATATCGTAAGAAATTGCAGCATTATATTCCGCTTCAGAAATATAGCCAGTTTCTTTCATACGATAAAGAACCGTTAACATCCGGTCAATTCCTATTTTTAATGAGTCATCTTTTTTTAATTCACCTGTTCTATACCCCGACTCAGATATTATTATAGTGAAGGGTGTATGTGCATAAGGTGCTTGTGGAATCCCAGCAATAAATGCTGCTTGAGGAAGTGATAAATCTTTTGCTTTGACGTTAAAAATTCCTTCAGCAGCAGTTTCAATTCCTGCAATATTGGAACCTGAAGCATTACGACCGTAAGGAATAATATTTAAATAAGCTTCTAATAGTTCATCTTTTGACATGAATTTTTCAATTCGTAAGGCAAGAAGAATTTCTTTTGCTTTACGTTCATAGGAAACCTCATTCGTAAGAATTTGGTTTTTTATTATTTGTTGAGTTAAGGTGGATCCACCTGTTTGACTATCTGAGTTTGTAACATCTTGAATTAGACCGCGGAAAATGGCCTTTGGAACTACCCCATCATGAATTTTAAAGTACTCATCTTCGGTTGCATATACAGCATCTATTACAAACTGGGAGACGTCTTCCAGTTTAGTTTCTCTTCTTTCTAAATCCGTACTCAACTTCCCTAAATAAACATCGTCTGCAAAATACACTTCAGATGTCTCTTCATAATTTAATATGGATGCACGCATTTCAGCTTCTTCACGAAGAGGTTCTTTATTGACTAATGAAGCAAAATAACCAGCTCCAACGGATCCAGCAAATGCCCCGCCGACAAGTAGTACGATTAATAGAATCAATGCAAGATTCCAGATGACGCCAGACGTTATACTTATGCCTTTCATCCATCTTGTACTTGACCATTTATCCCATGTTTCGCTAATTTGTTTCATAATGTTTTTTACTTGATCTTTCAATCGAACGACCTCCTAAATATTGTCCTATTATATCATAAAGATGGTCTAATTCAGTAGAATAATCTATTAACTACTCACATTACTACATTTCAATTCGACAACTTACTGCCGTCCCATAAATTAATATTATTGACAATAAGAAATTAAGGAGTAAAATAAAAAAATATATAGTATTTAAGTGATGAAAAGTCCGAAGTAATGAATGCAAGAGCTGTTAAGAGAGCCGGCGGGTGGTGCAAGCTGGTCAGTGTGCATACATGAATTACAGGCAGGGAGCTTAACGTTTACACAACGATACTGTGTCTAAAGAGCGGAAGGGCAAGTTCCTTCAAGCTGGGTGGTACCGCGCAAATTGTATTTAGCGTCCCTGCATGATTTTAATTAATCGTGCAGGGGCTTTTTTATTTTTAGGAGGAATGGAAGATGACAAACGTATTGATAGAAGATTTAAAGTGGAGAGGACTTGCCTACCAGCTAACAGATGAAGATGGTATGGTTGATCTATTAAATAATGACTCAATTTCTCTATACTGTGGTGTAGATCCTACAGCAGATAGTATGCACATTGGGCATATTGTCCCTTTGTTAACATTACGTCGCTTTCAATTACATGGACATCAACCGATTTTGTTAATTGGTGGTGCAACAGGAATGATAGGGGACCCATCAGGACGTAGTGAAGAGCGTCAGCTGCAAACAACTGAACAAATTGATCGAAATGTAAGAGGCCTTAAAGTTCAAATGGAACGTATTTTTGATTTTAGTTCTAAAAATGGTGCAGTACTGGTTAATAATCGGGACTGGATTGGTTCAATGAATGTTATTGAATTTTTACGTGACTACGGGAAATATATCGGGGTCAATTACATGTTAGCAAAAGATACAGTAGCCTCTCGTTTAGATGGTGGGATATCTTTCACTGAATTCTCATACATGTTGATTCAAGCAATAGATTATAATCATTTATACGATTCTCATAATTGTCGTATTCAAGTTGGGGGATCAGACCAGTGGGGGAATATCACAACTGGACTAGAAATGATTCGTAAAACGCATAGCGAAGAGTCAAAAGCATTCGGCATGACAATACCTCTCGTCACAAAGGCCGATGGAACAAAATTTGGCAAGTCTGCTTCAGGTGCAGTATGGTTAGACGCACAGAAGACAACACCATACGAGTTCTACCAATTTTGGATGAATGCTGCGGATGCAGACGTCATTAAATACATGAAAATCTTTACCTTCTTAACACGTGAAGAAATTGAGGCTTTTGAAAGCACAGTTGTGCAAGAGCCTCATTTACGTAAAGCTCAAAAAGCCCTGGCTGAAGAAATGACACGTATGATTCATGGTCAAGAAGCGTTAGACAATGCATTGCGTATCACGCAAGCTCTGTTCAGTGGAGATTTAAAAGGACTTTCCGCAAATGAAATGAAAGAAGTATTCAAGGATGTTCCTTCTATTGAAATGAAGAAAGAAGATAAAAATATTGTGGACTTATTAGTAGAAGCAGGTGTTTCACCATCTAAACGTCAAGCACGCGAAGATGTAACGAATGGGGCTATCTCTATTAATGGTGAAAAATTAACAACAGTCGATCACATAGTAAGTGAAATGGACAGATTAGACAATTCGTTCGCTATCATTCGTCGTGGTAAGAAGAAATACCATATGGTAAAGTTCGTATAATAATTAAAGCTGCTTTGACGACCTATTAAGTCGTCAAAGCAGCTTTTTTTATTTCTCATTCGTTTGTCGTAACCCATTGAGGCAACTTTAGATCTCCATAAATATCTGGATGCAATATGTTTGCAAGTTTTAAAGCACCGTCTAGTAAACGAGGAGATGGCCGACAATACAATTCTTCTTCCATTATATATAAATGGCTTTTTTGTTCATCTGTTAACCCATCGAATCCAGGGCGTTTTTCAACAACTTTTGTATTTACTTTTGCAATTCTGACACCGACCCAAGCTAAAAATATATAATCTGGATTGCGTCGTAATACGTCATCCCAATCAGTTTGAATACTCGCAAGTTCCACGTCCCTAAAGACATTGAGTCCGCCAGAAATTTCACTGACTTCTGTTAACCAATTAATTCGACCAGGTGTAAATATCGGTTTAGGCCACCATTCCCAGTAAAGTTCGGGAGTTTTTTTCACTGTTGATGCCTTTTTTTTCATATCAGAAACAAATGATTTATACATAGTCACAATATCTTCAGCTTTAGCTCCTATGCCACAAGCATTTCCAACGGTCAATAAATCTTCTGCAATATCATTCAAACTTTGAGGATCCAATACTAGATGGGGAATGCCACGCGCAACTAATTCATTCACATTTTTCTCCATTCCAGGAACACTAAGTGAGGCAAGAACTAAATCAGGTTTTAATGCTTCTAGTGCATCGATATCTATCGACAAGTCTGGGCCAAGCTTGGGTAAATGTTGAACAGACAAGGGCCAATCTGAAAAGTCATCGAGCCCAACTAGATGATCAGTCAAGCCTAAATAGGCAAGTAATTCTGTATTGCTTGGACATATAGAAATGAGTCTCATAGAAAAACTCCTTATCATGTTTTACATTAGTGTATCATAAATCAAAAAAGAGCCCCAAAAGGGACACTCGGTAATGTACCGATTGAATTAAATGTGAAAGATACTGCAGATGGACAAGTAGAATTGAGTTTTGTATTAAAGAAGCACAATCGAAAATCACTTCTTCCTGTCATTTTTCACAAGAAAAGGAATTTCTATTGTGTATTGTTGTTTAATCCTTTAATTTAAATATTTGAAATATTTATAAGAGGGAGTCATGGTAGTCTGTGGACTTTGGTTTACAATAGTAAAGAAGTTTGATCGATACAAGGAAATAATCAATTTGTTGAACAGCTAGAATTTGAAGTTCCAGATAAGGGATCAGTTGCAACTGATGGGGCAGATAGGATAACGCAAAATAATAGTTATTGAGGTAGATACTGAATAAACCGAACCCTACTTATAAATAATTTATAGAAATCTAGTAGCAGTTTCTGTTTCAGTAAATACTGATTAAACTATTGAACACTTTTATTTAAGAAAAAAACTCATTAAGTTGAACACAAATGTATTTACTTGAAAAACCGAAGAGCATGGGTGAAGTGATGTTCTTAAACTAATCGAAATGAGGCAATAAGAGATGAAGAAAATTCCGGTAGCAGTACAAATGTATACATTGCGAGAGGAAAGCGAGAAAGATTTTTCCGGTACCTTAAAAAAAATTGCAGAGCTTGGCTTCGATGGAGTGGAATTTGCAGGATATGGTGGAATGACTGCTAAAGAAGTGAAAAAGCTATTGAATGAATTTGGTCTTCAGGCAGCGTCCAGTCATGTGCTTTTAGAAGAATTGGAAAACAACTTGCTCGGGGTTATTGAAGACCAGAAAACGTTAGGAAGTAATTATGTAGTTTGTCCTTATTTATTGCCTGACCGCCGTTCAGAAGAACATTATCATAAACTTATTTCTATATTGGATCAAGCAGGGGAAAAGTGCCGTCTTGAAGGCATCACACTACTTTATCATCACCATGATTTTGAACTAGAGCTGCTCTCAGATGGCAGAATGGCACTTGAATCCATTTTAGAAGATACAAACGAAGACAATGTGAAAGTAGAGTTTGATGTGTATTGGCTGAAAAAGGCTGGAGAAAATCCTGTTGAGTGGATTAATAAATATAAAAATAGAACACCGATTATCCATTTGAAGGACATGACGACTGATGAGGAACAATTTTTCGCGGAGCTTGGAACAGGCGGAGTTGATATTGACGCAGTATTGAATATCGGAGAAGAAGCGGGCGTTCAGTGGTGGGTCGTTGAGCAGGACTTCACTCGTCGGAATCCATTTGAGAGCATTGAAATGAGCATAAATTATTTGAAAACAAAACTTCCCCATTTATCGAAGAAATAGAAGGAGAATGAATATTCAAAGTAGACTTAATCCGTTGAATCAATTTCAATTACCTTGTTGATTTAGAAGCGAAGAAGATCCGTGTGGCAAAATGGAAATTGATAACATGCAATTGTGGCACTTAATCAATATGAATAATAGGTTACATATAGTAAAGGAGACGAACATTGTTGAGTAATTTATTTATTAAAACAGAAAAACAAAAAAATGGCTAGTTAAATTGCAACAATTTGAAGAAAAATTTAAAAGTAGGTCTGCGGAAATAGATGAGCTTTCCGTTTTTCCAATAGAGAATATGAAGGATTTAGTCGGTCTAGGATATGCAAGCCTAACATTACCAAGTGAATTTGGTGGAGAAGGATTCTCTGTTTATGACATGGTCCTAATGCAAGAAACGCTTGCAAGCTATGATGCTAATACTGCATTATCCATCGGCTGGAGTTTAGGTGTAGTTGGTGAGATATTCGAAAATAAACTTTGGACAGATGAAAAACTAGACTTTTTCGCAAATGAAGTTCTAAATGGGGCGCTAGTAAACCGTTCTGTTAGTGAAGCACAAACAGGAAGTCCTACGCGCGGGGGCCGTCCTGGTACAACAGCTTTAAAAAAAGGTGATACGTGGGTAATAAATGGTCGAAAAATTTTCACAACGGCTTCTCCAATACTTTCATATTTTCTACCTCTGCTTGGATTGAAGAAAAAGAAAAAGTAGGGTTCTTCCTTATCAACAGAGATTTAGATGGGGTATCAATCGAAGAAACGTGGGATGTAGTATCCATGCGCGGAACGAGTAGCAACGATTTAATATTAAATAATGTAGGTGTCCAAGAATCTGATTTAGTCGAACTGCCGGAGTTTGTAAGTGGCGGGAAAATAAATGGTTGGTTACTCCATATTCCAGCTACTTATCTTGGAGTAGCACAAGCTGCACGCGATTACGCAGTTCAATTTGCCAATACGCATTCTCCAAACAGTTTGAATGGACCAATTGCACAATTACCAAATGTTCAACAGCTAATTGGAGAAATTGATTTAGAACTTAAGAAAGCACGATTCGTCATCTATGGAGCGGCTTCTTGTTACGATAACAAAGATACGAAACATATACTGACAAATGAAGTAAGTGTTGCAAAACATATTGTAACGAACTCTGCTATAACAATTGTTGATAAAGCGATGCGATTAGTTGGAGCCAAAAGTCTACAAAGAACCAATCCATTACAACGTTACTATCGTGACGTTCGAGCAGGACTACATAACCCTCCAATGGATGATATGACGATAAAAAAACTGGCACTAACTGCATTAGAAAAAGATAAAAACAAAAATAATAAAGATAAATAAGGGGAAATACTTATTAAATGAAACGTAGCAATTGACTAGTGTGAAATATCATTTGGAAGCACGCTCAATGGAGTGTGCTTTTTGTATTTACATGAAAAGATAAGAAACTATATTTTATTTTTAAATAGTATACGTTTGTCTCTACTATTATTAGAAAAATATCGTATCTTACAATATGGGAAAGAACTTTGTGTGCGTCAGCAAGAGTTTGTGTTTTTTTTAAGGGATCTTGATTTACCTTTCTTCTCTAATAAAATTGAAAGGAGGTTTGTCACGTTTTACTATTACGATATATAAAATTCAGTCAAACTGACTAACAAAATAGAGTTAGGTAACTTTCTTTAAAAAACATAAAGAAGTGACAACCACGTCTTTCTCTTAAATTCGCCCATAATAACCAAAGTAAAGGAGAGAATTTTGTTGTATTTCACTAATGAAGAAATTCCAACAATCGCAATAACAGGTAGTAATGGAAAGACATCAACACGTGAGTTCATTGCTTCTGTATTAGAAACTCGATGGAATGTATTAAAAACAGTTGGGAACAAGAATTTACCTAATAGCACCCAACAAATGATGGCGCAATTTGATCCTTCTAAACATGAAGCCATCCTTTTAGAACTAGGGATGGGAAAACAAGGTGCAGGAGAACAACACTGTAATCATTTTCAGCCTAATATATCTGTTATTACAAATATAGGCACAGCTCATTACGGAAATTTAGGAAATAGTATTGAAACTACAGCTCAATATAAATCAGTATTGATTAAATGCATGAAAGCAGATGGTATATTACTTTTAAATAAAGATGATAAAAACTCACAACTTTTGGATACATCAACTTTTAAAGGAAAACTCATAACAATTGGAATAAATTCAAACGCTAATTATAAAGCATCCAATATCGTGTATCTTAGTAATGGTATGAGATTTTATGTTGAAATGAAAGGACATAATGAAGAATTCTTTATTCCTACATTTGGAGAACACAATGTATTTAACGCGTTATATGCTATTTCAATTGCTGACAAATTAGGTTTTCCAATTCAGATAATAAGAGAGGGATTAAAAAATTATCAAGTTCCTATAAAGCGATTAAATGTTTACAACTTAAAAGATGAATCAATTCTTATTGATGATACTGTAAATTCTAATCCTCAGTCCGTTAAGGCCGCCATTGATGTGCTTATGAACATAGGAAAGGATAGAAAGAAAATCCTAGTTCTAGGAAGCATGTTAGAATTAGGCGATTATACAAGTGAAGCTCATCGTGAGATAGGAAAGTATGCTGCTGACAAAAAGATTGATGTAATTTATACCTTCGGGGATTTATCGATTGATATACACAAAGGAGCTATTGAACATGGTTTTCCGAAAGAAAAGATTAAACACTTTAGTGATCGTAATGAATTGCATCATAAATTAAAAAGCACTATGGAGCACAATAGTATTTTTTTAGTCAAAGGGTCTAGTTTAATGAATATGAATAAAACGGCTGAGTACTTGCGGAATAATTTTCTTTACACCATGATAATTAACGAAGATCTCAAAGATGAGGTCTTACTTAACCCTGCTACATTCGCTTTGATGAAAATCGAACAATCCACGATTATCCTTCAATATGGTTCTTTTTCAAAGACACTTAATATTCTACTTGATGACAAAGTAAGTGATGGAGAAATTCAACTTCCCAGACATTTATCAAATGATCTATCTATTATTGATTTACCATATGAATATGTAGTGACAGATAATCATATCCAATTTGGACCAGTTATTGGTTTTCTAGTTTACTCACGCTATATTGAGGATTCAAAGCAACAATTATTACGTTTAAAAGATTATGACATGATTAAAGGTCTCATTTTTATGTTCAGGCCTACCGAAATCGATAGCGAGAAAAACACTCTAACTGGATTGTATTATGATCCTACTTCAAATGAGTTTAAACAAGGTACATTTCCTTATCCTACAGTTGTTTTTAACAGAATTCCTCTTCGTGAAAAAAGATATAAACAGTTGAAAAAGCGTGTAGGAGACAATATATTTAATTATCCGTATCGAAATATCGATAAATTAACTTTTTGGGATAAAATGAAAAACGTACCTAAACTAAAAAAGTACCTTCCAATAACAAAGGCATTCACTGGAGTGAAAAGTCTGTTATCTATATTCAAAAAGTATGATTCTGTTTATTTAAAGCCGGTATCAATGGCAGGTGGAAATGGCATTATCCAAGTAAAAAAACAGGATGACGGCTTCTTGTTAACCGATTATAATGGTGACTGTTTTCATATGAAATCAGTCCAAGAATTAAAAACGATACTTAAAGAGCATTTATTAAGCCGAACGTATATTATGCAACAAGAGATAGAATCTTTTACAAATACAGGTGAGAAAATAGATTTTAGAATTTATATACAAAAAGATTACAGCATGAAATGGAAACTTTCAGGAATTGAAACCAAGATTGCAAAATCAGGCAGTGTTGTCTCAAACTCAAAATATAGAGCAAGAATAGAACCAGGAGAATTAGCAATTAGTAAATATTATAATCTCAGTAAAGTGGAAACAGAAAATAAAATTATTGAAATTACAAATGTATGCATACAAGTCTTAAAAAGAATGGAAAAACAAGGATACCTTCTTGGAGATGCAGCAGTGGATTTCATATTGGATAAATCTGCTAATTTGTATTTACTTGAAGTACAGATAGATTATGCTGCAGAGATTAAGGCTTTTAGAGAAGAAGATGAACAGAGAGTTCTTCCCTTTATACTATCGACACCTTTTGCATACGCAAAAGCACTTGCAGGCTTTTAACAAATTAGGGGATACTAGAGAATTTAAAAGAAAATTAAAAAGTAATATCAAAGAACGCCTACCCAGGTGTTCTTTTTGTTTACTTGAAATTCGATTCAGACGGGATGACTGAGAGTTGCAATAGGAAATGTCAGTATGTTTGATACCGTCAAGAATTAAGAGGAATGGTTAACTAATTTAGAAGAGGCAGACTAACTGCATAGATAGGGAGATTGAATCGAATTACCAAATAAACACCAAGCTAAAGAACAGCCAGCCGCAAAATGATTTCTTTTAGGACAAGCAAATCATGGAATTTAATTAATATTCGTGATTAAAGTAAAGATAAGGATTGGCAACTTCTCACGAAATAGCCGTCACAAATCAAGAAATTAAAAAATCGAAATCTGACAAGGTGAGGGTGTTCGGTAGTGAATTTACAATGGCTTGCGGTATTAATTAAAATAAGAGAGAACAAATTTAATAAAGCGGATGTTGAAAAGAAAATGTATTTGTAAATGATGAAAAACTCTACCAACGAAGAGATTGTTTTTTTTGCAGAAAATTTTGATTCTAAATAGTTCTACGGGTTTGGATCGAATGAACCCGACTGGCTCGAACCTGCGACCCTCCACCCTGTCAAGGTAAGGGGTATTCGTACCGGCTATTTAATACCAAGAGAAAAATAGAAAACACTTGAGTTCCATTAAATTACTTACACATTCATATACATACGCCGCCATTTTTATTTTTCATTAGCCCCCACTAACCCCAATAACCTGCTTTTTCATGATTTATCTTGCATTATCAAATAAAAAGAAAAAGCCCTAAAACCTTGATTTAACAAGGATTCTAGGGCTTCTAATACTACGTTATGCAAAGTACTGCTATTAACGTGAGTAGTACTCAACGATTAATGATTCATTGATTTCTGCAGCTAATTCGCCACGTTCAGGAAGACGTACAAATGTACCAACTTTTTTCTCAGCATCGAAAGATAAGTATTCAGGAACAAAGTTGCTTACTTCCATAGACTCATTAACGATATCAAGGTTTTGAGATTTTTCACGAAGTGAAATCTCTTGACCAGCTTTAAGACGGTAAGAAGGGATGTCAACGCGTTTACCATCGACCATAACGTGACCGTGGTTTACTAATTGACGAGCTCCACGACGAGTGCGTGAAAGACCTAAACGGTAAACGATGTTGTCAAGGCGAGTATCAAGAAGAATCATGAAGTTCTCACCAGATTTACCAGGCATTTTAGCAGCTTTATCGAAAAGTGTACGGAATTGACGTTCATTTACACCATACATGTGACGAAGCTTTTGCTTCTCTTGTAATTGTAAACCGTATTCCGAGATTTTTTTACGTTGGTTAGGACCGTGTTGTCCTGGAGCATAAGGACGTTTTTCTAATTCTTTTCCTGTGCCGCTTAGTGATAGACCAAGGCGACGAGACAGTTTCCATGCAGGACCTGTATAACGAGACATGTGAATGTCCTCCTTTTAGTGGTTTTATTTTGTTGTAAAATAAGACCAGATGTATCAATCAAACAGCCATTTTATTTTCATGTATCCTCGCCCTCGCAGCCCAAGGGTTACACGATACCCCATCCAAAAATAGTGGAGGAATAAAATGAAACAAATAAGACCATACAACTGCTGCTTTTATTTTACACATCTTCTATTGTATCGATATAGTAACCAAGTGTCAAGATGAACACTTGACAACTTAATTAAGCATCAATGGATTAACCTTTTCAAAAAACAAGAAATCGAGTAAAATGTGAGTGATTGGGATGATAGCGTTTACATTTTATATAAAGGGGATTTTTATATGGGAAATAAATTCATAAAAAAAGAGACTGCAGTTGTTCATAAAGGATACGATTCATCACAGCATCACGATAGTTTATCTATCCCGTTATACCAAACATCTACATTTGCCTTTTCATCGGCCGAACAGGGAGAGAGACGCTTTGCTGGAGAAGAAACTGGTAATATATATTCTCGGTTAGGAAATCCAACCGTTCGAGTAGTAGAAGAGCGTGTGGCTGAACTTGAAAATGGCCAAAGTGCGTTAGCATTTGGTTCGGGGATGGCCGCAGTTAGTGCAGCTCTTATTCATGTGACTAAAACAGGCGATCATATCCTTTGTTCGAGAGGGATTTATGGTTGTACATTTGGTTTACTAGAAATTATGCAGGAAAAATACAACATCTCGCATAGTTTCAACGCCATGTCGACTGAGCAAGATATAGAAGCATCAATTAGACCAGAAACTGTCTGTATATATGTTGAAACACCAATTAATCCGACAATGGAAATCGTTGATTTAGAACTTGTTGGTAAAATTGCTCAAAAGCATGGATTGAAATTAATTGTAGATAATACTTTTTCTTCTCCGTTTCTCCAAAATCCGATTGACTTTGGAGCTGACTATGTGTTGCACAGCGCAACAAAATATATTAATGGTCACGGTGATGTAATTGCGGGGTTGTTAATAGGTAAAGATATTGAAGATATGATGAATCTCCGCATGACGGTTCAAAAAGACTTTGGTGGCATTATTTCTCCATTCGATGCTTGGTTACTTATTAGAGGTATGAAAACACTTCATGTTCGCATGGATCGTCATTCAGAAAATGCAGAAAAACTTGTGACATTCTTAAAATCCCAACCACTCGTAAAAGAGATTTCATATCCTTTTGATCCATCACATCCGCAATATGAAATTGCTAAAAAACAAATGAAAGCAGGGGGTGGACTCATTTCATTTAATATACAAGGCGGTAAGGAAGTTGCCCAATATTTTATGAATGAACTGGAATTAATTAAAATTGCCGTCAGTTTAGGAGATGCGGAAACACTAATTCAACATCCGGCAACAATGACACACTCTGTCATTCCTGAATTAGAACGTGAAAAGATGGGGATTACACATTCCCTGCTTCGTCTTTCGGTGGGACTTGAACATGTGGAGGATTTAATGGCAGATATAAAACAAGCATTTACAAAAGTAGAAACGCACTTTGCAAAAACTTCTATATAAAACTTAAAAAGGACGAGGTGAATGTTAAACCACCTCGTCCTTTTAAATATGTTTCATTAAGATAGAAACAAAATGTTCAAGACCTTGTTGATCTTCTTTTTGAAAACGATTTTTTTCGGGGCTGTCGATATCAAGCACACCGAACACTTCACCATTTTTGATTAGAGGGACGACAATTTCTGATTGAGAAGCAGCGTCACAAGCAATATGTCCAGGGAAAGCGTGGACATCAGGGACAATAATAGTTTCCTTTTTTGTCACAGTGGATCCGCAAACGCCTCGTCCTACTGGTATTCTGATGCAAGCTGGCAACCCTTGGAAAGGACCTAACACTAGTTCATTACCTTCCATCATATAAAAACCAACCCAATTGATCCGATCAAAAAACTGATTCAACAAGGCCGAAGCGTTGCTTAAGTTAGCCATTACATTTGGTTCACCCGTTAATAAAGCGTCCAATTGCTTGGATAACATTTCATATTGTTGTTGTCTATCTCCAGCATAAGCTGTCTTTGCAAACATCACGTCACCTCTTAAATTAGTAAAAACTTATTTGTCATTATATACTTTGTCATAATATTGATGCAAGTCTTCAGCTCTGTGTGCATCGGATCCAAAAACAAGAGGGATACCCATTTCTTTTGCCATTAAAATATAGCGTTGTGGTGGATAGGGTTCCAAGCAGTATTGTTTCGCTAATCCAGCACTATTTACATCGAGTTCATAATGTCTATCTTTCATTAATTTTAATGTATTTTCAATCATTTCGTGGTCATCCACTAGTGCATCGTGTGCATGTTGAAATTTGTGAATTAATGTTGGGTGGCCTATTCTCTTAGGTTTGTATTTCCCGAGATCGGCTGATATAGATTTTTGAACCGTTTTGTAATAAAGGGAATAGACGCTTTCAAAAGAGCCTAGTTGCTCAGAAAAATTAATAAATGATTGAGATGAGTAATCAATGCATGTATAATTTTTTTCATAAAGCAGGAAATGAACCGATAATATCGAATCATCTAAAGAAGAACCGATATCATTTAACAATTGAGTGGTCTCTTTTTCAAATCCTTCAATAAAATCGACTTCTAAACCAATTTTTATTGAAATATCATGAGCATACTGTTTTTTTAATTGTTGTAATTCAAAAATATAAGGCTCAATAAAGTTATATTTTAAAAAGCTATCTCGAGTTGGAACTGAATCAATAAAGCCATGAGGTGCAGGGGCATGTTCTGTGAATGAAATATCTGTAAACCCATGTTGTATGGCTTTTTCTATGTATAATTCAAACGCATCTTTTGTTCCATGGGGGCAAAAAGGACTGTGAATATGAGCATCTTGTTTCATATAATGGACACCTCCAAAGTGAAAATCAGACATTTTACATAATTCCTGCAAAATTCTTCAATTTTCGTCAACATAAACATTTATTTCATGGTAAGATTAAAAGTATAAAATGGCATAGACCGTGTTGGAACAGGGGGCTTACGATGACTAAGTATATCATCATTGCAATCATCGTACTAATTGCATTACTCGTATTCGGATTTATGATCCGTCGTAAACATAACAAAGAAATTGAAAGACTAGAACATGCAAAACAACAAATTCAAAACAAACCAATATTAGAAGAAATGACGAAAGTCAAACAGCTTAACATGAATGGACAAACAGAAGAAATGTTTGAGAACTGGCGCAACAAATGGACAGAAGTAATGGATACTCATATGCCTAAAATTGATTCATTACTATTTGATGCTGAAGAAAGCTTAGATAGGTTACGCTTTAAACGTGCGACAGCCATTGAAAAAGAAATTGAAGAACGCATTCAACAAAGTGATGAGCAAATGTCACTAATTTTAAAAGAGCTTGAACAATTAATTGGCAGTGAAGAAAAAAATCGTATTGAAATGGATTATATTAGAGAACAATATCGTATAGCTCGCAAGACATTGCTTGCTCACCAGCATTCATTTGGCTCAGCAGCTATCCCACTCGAGAAAAAAATGGAACAATTCGGTCCTAAATTTGACGAATATGATCAATTAACTGAAAGTGGAAACTACTTACAAGCTCGCGAAATCGTAATTAAACTGAATGAAGACTCTCAATTATTGCTTGCCTTATTACAGGAGATACCTTCCTTGTTAAGCGATGTTCAATATAAAATACCTGCAAGTATTCACGAGTTACGTAATGGTCAACGTGAAATGGAAGAACAATCGTATTATTTAGAACATCTTGAAATGACAGACCAATTAGATATGTTAGATGAGGAATTAGTTCTAATGAAGAATTCAATCATTGAACTTGAAATTGATGAGGTGTCAACGCGAATTGAACAGATGAAAGATGAAATTGAAGCTTTCTATGACATGTTGGAAAAAGAAGTAATGGCTAAACGATATGTAGACCAATATCGCCAACCGACAGAGCTCCGATTAGCTGAGGTAACGACTATTACTCGTCAAACTAGTGATGAAGCTGCGTATGTTCAACAAAGCTATCACTTACCCGAAAAACAAGCGGGAATTCCTCTAGTTTGTTTGAAACAAATTGAAACATTGCAAAAGCGCTATGATTTAGTCGCACAACGTGCAAGTGAGGACCAATTAGCTTATTCAAGTTTACAAGATGAATTGACGCTCATATCATCTGATTTAGAGGATTTATACACAGAGCAAGATCATTTTTCAAATAGCTTAAAAAGCTTACGGATTGATGAAAATCGTGCTCGAACAAACTTAGATGAATTAAAACGTTTATTGCATGAAACTGATCGTATGGTACATAAAGCGAATATGCCAGGCATTCCTGAAGAGATGGACGTTCGCTTAGAAGAAGCAGAAGAACACATTTACTTAGTTATGCAAAGCCTGCAAGAAGTACCACTTAATATGAAATTGGTGGATACATATTTAGCCAAAGCGGATAAATGTATTCATGAAGTTCATGCGAAGGCGAAAGAAATGCTTGAAAACGTATTGTTGATTGAACGAATCATTCAATATGGAAACCGTTATCGTGCGAGTAATCCACACATGAATCAGCGTTTGTTAGAAGCTGAAGAGGCATTCCGACAACTCCGATATACGAAGGCTCTTGAAGATGCAGCAACCGCTGTGGAAGAAGTAGAACCTGGAGCAATGAAACGAATCGAAGTACTTGTCAAAGATGACGCTTGGCGTTCATAATAAAATCAATTGAAACCACCGCACAACACGTGTTGGTGGTTTTCTAGCGAAAAGGAGTACAGCCCGTGAATTATTTTGATCATAGTGCTACAACAAAACCATATAAAGAAGTTATGGACACTTTCGTAAAAGTGAACCAAGAGTTTTATGCAAATCCTGCATCGTTACATGAATTAGGTGTAGATGCACAAACACTTTTATCACGTGCAAGAAAACAAATTGCAGATATGCTCAAAACAGATGCAACAAAAGTTATTTTCACATCAGGTGGAACAGAATCCAATCACTTTGCTATACATGGGCTTGCTAAAAATTTGCAAGGACGTGGCAAACATATTATCACATCAAACGTTGAACACCCATCCGTATTAGAATCAATGATTCAACTGGAGCATCAAGGTTTTGAGGTGGAAATTTTACCTGTGAATAATAAAGGGTTGATTTCAGTTGAGGAAGTAAAAGTAAGGTTGCGAAAAGATACGATTCTAGTCAGTATTATGCACATAAATAATGAGCTAGGCAGCATGCAACCTATTGAAAAATTAGCCACTGTAATTCATGACAATAGCCGTGCTGTATTTCATGTAGATGCCATTCAAAGTTATGGAAAATATCCAGTTACTTTTCCTATGCTCGGTGCCGATGTATTGACATTATCTAGTCATAAATTTAATGGCTTGAAAGGGTCAGGGATTGTTGCTTGGAAAGATAATGTACTATTTGAACCGGTAATTGTTGGAGGAGGACAAGAGTTTGGCTTGAGAAGTGGAACGGTACCTGTTGCGCAAGCTGTGGCGTTTTCAAAAGCCATGAGATTAGCTTTTGAAAATCAAGATGTGATGCTCACCAAATACGTTCAATGGAATCAGAAATTACGAAGCTCTATGGATAACTTTAAAGATGTTCGTATTTTATCTCCAGACGATGCGGCATCACATATTTTAACTATTAGTGTTCGCCATATAAAGGGTGAAGTACTTGTCAACGCACTACAAGCCAGGGGAATTATTGTATCGACTTCGAGTGCTTGTTCCTCTAAACAAACGAAAATTAGTCATGTAATAAAAGCAATTGGTTTATCAGATGACTTTACTAAAGGCGTAATTCGAATTAGTCTAGGTACAAGTAATACAAATCAACAAATTGAACATTTTATTGAACAATTTTCTATAATTATGAAACAACTAAAAGGAGAATAAATCAAACATGGAATGGAAAGAGATATTAATACGATATGGTGAATTATCTACAAAAGGAAGAAATAGAAATGCATTTACAGGTCGACTACGTGACAATATCCGCTACGCATTTGCTGATTTGCCGAAATTTAAAATTATTACGGAGCGAGATCGCATGTTTATTCGACCACATGAAAAAGAAACTATGGATAAAATAATTGAACGACTGCCTCGTATTTTTGGCATTCAGTCTTTTAGTCCAGTTGCATCTTGTAGTTTAGATCTAGAGGATATTAAACAGACAGCTACAAAAGTTATGGACTCTCTTGACCGAACTGATAAAACATTTAAAGTTAGCGTTAAGCGCTCATACAAGCCATTTGAAATGGAGACAAATGAACTTCAACAATATGTTGGTTCTCATGTGCTACGTTCATTCCCGGAAATTAAAGTTCAAATGAAGAAACCTGATATCGATTTACGTGTAGAAGTGAGAAAAGAAGGCGTATATATGTCGGCTGAAATCATTCCAGGCGCAGGAGGATTACCAATTGGGTCGAATGGGAAATCCATTCTAATGTTATCAGGAGGAATCGATAGTCCTGTTGCTGGGTATCAAATGTTAAAGCGTGGAGTTCGGTTAGATGCCATTCATTTTTACAGTCCTCCATTTACTAGTGAACTTTCAAAGGAAAAAGTAATGGATTTAGCAGAAAAATTAAGTCGATTTGGTGCATCCGTTAAACTGCACATCATTCCTTTTACTGCAATTCAACAAGAGATTCAAAAACAAATTCCTGATAATGTATCAATGACTACAACTCGGAGAATGATGTTAAAAATAGCGGATTTAGTTAGGGAAGAAACAAAAGCGTTGGCTATTATTACGGGTGAAAGTTTGGGACAAGTAGCAAGTCAAACATTAGAGAGCTTAACGGCAATTAATGCAGTAACGACTACGCCAGTGTTGCGACCACTTATTGCATTTGATAAACAAGACATTATTACAATTGCTGAGGAAATCGATACGTACGATGTATCCATTCGACCATATGAAGATTGCTGTACAATTTTCACGCCGGCAAGTCCAAAAACAAAACCGAAGCTTGAAAAAGTGGAGTTTTATGAAAGCTTTAAATCTTTCGATGATATGGTTACACAAGCAGTGAGCGACCGTGAAATAATGATGTTCCCTAAAAAGAAAGAAGATAAATTCTCGGATTTTTTATAACTAAAGTATTTCCATCAATTACTACTTCTTGTTCATGCATGAATTTGCCGAGCCGGCACATTCTATATTCAACAAGGAGGTGACACAGACATGGCAAATCAAAATTCTAATCAACTAGCTGTTCCAGGTGTAAAACAAGCTCTAGATCAAATGAAATACGAAATTGCACAAGAGTTCGGTGTACAGCTTGGACCAGATGCTACAGCGCGTGCTAACGGATCCGTTGGCGGAGAAATTACTAAGCGTTTAGTACAAATGGCAGAGCAACAATTAAACGGCGGGTACAAAAGCTAATTAATTTAATCTTCAATGAACCGGTAGCGAAAGCTGCCGGTTTTATTATTTGCCTTAAAACTAAGTTTAACCATGTAAAGAGGGACTTATGCTTTTTGGAAACATGTAAATATTGAGTATTGAAAAAGAGAAGTTAATTATTATCGTCTGTGTAAAAAGGTTTTTAAGAATAGTTTTTGTCATTTACTTTCCCTCTAAAGGGCTCTATAATGAATTGTATTTCGAGAGTCAAACTAATGAGGTGAAAACGTGTTAGAAAAGGAACGTCAAGGTGTCATTTGGGCTGTGGGTGCCTATTTAGCTTGGGGTATATTACCAATTTATTGGAAATCTATTGGCCATGTTCAAAGTGATGAGATATTAACAAGTCGTGTCCTATGGGCTTTTATATTCACATTGCTCATTGTAGTATTAATGAAAAAAACAAAACTTTTAGTAGTAGATATTCAAACATTATGGCAAAATAAGAAAGCTTTTTGGAGTATGTTTCTTGCTTCCACATTAATATCTGTCAACTGGTTCTTATTTATTTGGGCTGTGAATAATAATCATATGGTTAGTACGAGTTTAGGATATTACATTAATCCATTGATTTCCGTATTGCTTGGCATAATATTCTTAAAGGAACGTCTTACAACAGCACAAAAAGTAGCATTTGTGATAGCTACAATTGGAGTTATCATTTTAACTATTTCGTATGGTAGCTTCCCGTGGCTTTCATTTGCACTTGCAATTAGCTTTGCTTTATACGGTTTAATGAAAAAAATAATTCCGTTAGATGCTCTTCGTGGATTAACGATTGAAACACTATTTATAGTACCATTTGCGTTAATGTACTATATGTATTTATTTATATCAGACCGCGCAGTATTTTTTCATGATACGATCCAAACAGATTTTTTATTAGCTTTAACAGGAGTAGCAACTGCAGTTCCACTAGTCCTTTTTGCAAAAGGAGCACAACGAATTCCGTTATATATGATTGGATTTTTACAATATATTGCACCAACATCTATGTTATTTTTAGGTGTCATCATTTATGGGGAAACTTTTACAATGATTGATTTTTTATCATTTTCATTAATTTGGCTTGCTCTAATTTTATTCACAGTTTCTAAAGTAATGGAAGCTAGATTAAGAAAACTCGAATTAGCGAAACTATAAAAAATACAAGTGCTAATATGAGTTTTCAACTTAGAGTCTAGCTAGACTGGGCTTATCCGCTTTTCGTGTCATAAATAAGTTCGTTTTACTTTTTCCCAAAATGAATTATTTTTTAGTTTGACTGTTTTTACAAGTCGGTCACTTAATGTTATATTAACGGACTCTACATGCTTAATGCTTAACGATTCATTGTCCATCGCCATTGTTGGAAAATCATTTCCATCTTGCTTTAAGCGTAAGGTTAATTGACGTTGACCACTTAAGATGAAAGACGACCCAAGTGATCGATACTTGTTGCTGTTAACTGATGCGAGTTCAGATACTTGAAAACAAGGAAGTAGTGGATCAACAACCGCCCCATTGACAGATTTATTGTAAGCCGTACTTCCAGTAGGTGTAGAAATAATCATGCCATCGCCACGGAAGGTTTCAAAATGCAAATTATCAATTACTACATCGAGGACAAATGTTTTAATGATATTTGAACGAATACTAAATTCATTTAAACAATAAAAAGGTGGATTGTTATCAACAATAACTTGTAAAATAGGGTAGCGACGTATTTCAATTTCCGAACGAAGAACTGCTTGAATCATCGTTTCCATCTCATGGAAATGGAAATCACAATACATACTTAGCGTGCCTGTGGTAGAAATACCTGCATATAAACAGTCTTGACGAAAACCGGTTTTTCGAACTGCTTGAAGGAATGCCCCGTCTCCGCCAAGACTAATAATAATGTTTGAATTTTGGGCATCGTCAACAGCAGTAAATCCATATTTCGAGAACATTTCTGTTAGAATCATTTTTTTTTGCAAAGATTTTTCATCATGTTTCGTATAAATATAAATATGTGTACGTTCGGACAATACCGTCACGTCCTTTCCATGAATACTTGTCGTTATTTTACCATGCTTTGAAACATTTCGGCATTGATTTCGTATTACGTTGAGAGTAGAAAAAAGGAGGAACATTTGAATGAATGCAAAACGTTGGATTGCTTTAGGGGCAGCAACACTATTATTCGGTATGTCTATCATCATCAATATTGCATCTTTTGCGTTTAGCAATGATTGGACATCAAATTTTGAAAAGATGTTATCTTTACCAGAAAGCGGCTATGCAGAAACGGTATTAGAAGCGGGAGATTCGTCACAACGCATTGCTGTTTTAGCAGTCGATGGAGTGATTCAAAATACTGACGGAGCTACTTCATTATTTGGAGCAGTAGGGTACAATCACCAGTTCTTTATGGATCAATTAGAAATGATTAAAGTCGATGATTCAATAAAAGCAGTGGTATTGCAAGTCAATTCACCTGGTGGTGGTGTTGTAGAATCAGCACAAATTTATAATAAAATTAAAGAAGTTCAAGAAGAAGTCGGTGTTCCTTTTTATGTATCAATGGGTAGTATGGCTGCTTCTGGTGGATATTATATTGCGGCTCCTGCAGAAAAAATCTTCCTGAATAAAGAAACACTAACAGGTTCAATTGGCGTTATTATGGAGAGCGTTAACTATGGCAAACTTGCTGAAAAGTATGGCGTGGATTTCGTTACCATAAAAACAGGCCCATATAAAGATATTATGAGCCCAACTCGTGATATGACTAAAGATGAACGTGCGATGTTACAAGAAATGATTGATGAATCTTATGAATCATTCGTGGATATTATTGAAGAAGGTCGTGGCATGACGGAGTCTGAGGTAAAAGCAGTGGCAGATGGTCGTATTATGAATGGACGTCAAGCGATTGAAGCAGGACTTGCTGACGAATATGGATATCTAGAAGATGTTATTACTGCTGTTCGAGAAGATTTTGATTTAGCAGATGCAGAAGTTATGGAATATGATTACACTCAAAACCTCTCGAGTCTATTTTCAATGAAAACACAATCATTATTTGGAGGAGACGTAGAATCTCAATTGATTGGACGTTTACTTTCGGATTATAATGCACCGCGTATGATGTACTTATACGGTGAAAAGTGAGGAGGAACCGTAGATGACTGATCAACATAAGCCTTTTGAACTCGAAACATCTGTAGAAAAAGATAATCAAACTGTATCTCAAAACCCAGCTTATACTGTTGAAAGGAAAGAACAGTTTATACACAAGCCAGCAGGATTTTGGGTTCGTTTCTGGGCGTATTTAATTGATTTACTTGTCATTTCATCCATTTCTTCCATCGTGATTTACCCATTATTTCGTATTTTTGGATGGGATGTACAAGGGACGACATGGTATGCACCAATTGGCTTTTTAACAGGAATTATTTTTTATGCGTATTTTGTAGGTATGACAAAGTACTTTTACCAAACCGTTGGTAAAATGATTTTTGGGTTACGTGTAGTTCCCCTAAAAGGCGACTCACTATCATTTATCTCTATATTATTTCGTGAGTGGATTGGTCGGTTTTTCTCTGCAACGATTTTACCATTATATTGGATTGTCGGATTTACTCCTAAAAAACAAGGACTACATGACTTTATAGCGGATACGATGGTTATCCATGAACAAGCTTATGAAAAAAAGGTCGAAACAACATATCAACCTGCTTCTGAAGCAAGTCAGTTGCATCAGCCGAAAGCATTTTAGTAGAATAGAGAAAAGGGAGGCGTTATCTTGGTACAAGTAAAATTTAAGCAAAATCCGATTACATTAATAGGTAAAGAAGTAAAAGTAGGTGACTCAGCTCCAAATTTCACAGTATTAGCTAACGATCTTAGTCCGGTTACATTACAAGATTCAAAAGGGAAAACGAGATTATTTAGTGTAGTTCCTTCGTTAGACACTGGTACTTGTGACGCTCAAACGCGTAAATTCAATGAAAGTGCTGCTGAACTTGGGGATGATGTTGTCATCTTAACAGTTTCAAATGATTTACCTTTCGCACAAAAACGTTGGTGTGCAGCTGCAGGAATAGATGCAGTACAAACATTATCGGATCACCGAGATTTATCATTTGGTGAAGCATATGGAGTAGCAATTAAAGAATTGCGATTGCTTGCTCGTGCCGTTTTTGTAGTTGATAGTAATGACAAGGTTACATATGTTGAGTATGTTTCTGAAGCAACAGAGCACCCAGACTATGAAAAAGCAATTGAAGCTGTAAAAGCAGCACAGAAATAAGTGTTACAGAAACCCACTCGAATTTTTGAGTGGGTTTCCCATTTGCACAGATCTAAAAGTAAAGAAAACTTTCACCGTTATTTATATAAGTTATGTCTTTTTAAAGGGGAACTATATGAACAGTTCAATGGAACAACTTTTCACATTTATAGATGAGCATGCAAAAAAATTGCAAACTGCAGAAGATATAACGTATATCGAAGGTGTATTGGAAACGACTGAAATGTGGTTGGATGGCGAAATTGAACCGGACATCCAAAATGTATTAAAAGAGGATATTCGAAAAGCAATTCAACTTACCATTTTAAAAGGTATGAAACAACATGTCCAAGCACATCATCAAATGACACCTGATTCACTGGGTTTACTAGTGGGATATTTCGTTGACCAATTAACGAAAGACAAACAACATCTGTCTATACTAGATCCTGCCGTAGGGACAGGTAACTTATTGTTCACTGTACTAAACTTTCTAGAGGGTAAAGCAACGTCTTCAGCTGTCGAAATTGATGATATGCTCATACGACTGGCCGCATCTACCGGTGATTTATTACAACAGCCGGTGACTCTTTATAGACAAGATGCATTACAACCATTACTAATAGATCCTGTTGATATTGTCATTAGCGATTTGCCAGTTGGCCATTATCCGGATGATAAAACAGCTTCTGATTATGAGCTGAAAGCGAAAGAAGGCATGTCGTTCTCTCACCATTTAATGATTGAGCAATCGATACGTCACACGGTTGACGGTGGATATTTAGTATTCATAGTCCCACAAGGAATCTTTGAATCTCAGCAAGCAAAAGAATTACATGCCTACTTTTCTAATCATGCATGGATTCAAGCTGTCATTCAATTGCCTGTGAACTTGTTTAAAAATGAAGCACATGCGAAAAGTATATTGATACTTCAAAAGAAATCAATTGAACTTAAACAACCCAAACAAGTGTTACTGGCAAAAGTCCCGAATATGTCAAACAAGGAAGCCATGTCTTTATTCTTTGAAAAAGTAAATATATGGCGTCAAGAAAATATGATTTAAAAGTTGTTCGCCTCTTTTTTCACCTGTACAATAACTGTATAGATGGAGAAAGGGCGTTTTTTTATGGTCAATATATTGGCAGTCAATGCAGGGAGTTCTTCGCTGAAATTTCAATTGTTGCGAATGCCCGAAGAGCATGTTGTTGCAAAAGGATTAATCGAACGTATTGGGTTAAAAGAACCCATCTTTTCTATGACAACAAACGGGAGAAAATTAAAACTAATTGAAAAAATACCGAATCACCAAGAAGCTGTGCAATTACTTCTTCACTATCTGGTTGATCAAAGAGCAGTAAACTCTCTAAATGAAATAGATGGCATAGGTCATCGGCTAGTTCACGGAGGTGAACAATATAGCGATTCTGTGTTAATTGATGACGAGGCAATTAAAGTGTTTGAACAACTATCAGATTTAGCACCACTTCATAATCCTGCAAACATCACTGGAATTAAGGAATTTAATAAAGTATTACCAACAGTGCCTGCGGTAGCTGTCTTTGATACGGCATTTCATCAGACAATGCCTGAAAGTTCCTATTTGTACTCAATTCCCTATGATTACTACAAAAAATATGGTATTAGAAAATACGGCTTTCACGGCACTTCTCACAAGTATGTATCTGAACGTGCTGCGCAAATGTTGAATCGGCCATTAGAATCGATTCGATTAATCTCGTGTCACCTTGGAAATGGTGCTAGCATAGCCGCTATTGATGGGGGCCGATCAATTGATACATCGATGGGGTTCACCCCTTTAGCTGGCGTCACGATGGGTACACGTTCCGGTAACTTAGATCCGGCGCTGATTCCATTTTTAATGGAAAAGACCGATAAAAGTGCAGAAGAAGTATTAGATATTTTGAATAAAAAATCCGGCATGTTAGGTGTTTCTGGATTTTCAAGTGATTTGCGAGATATTGAAGTGGAAGCATTAAAAGGAAATTCAAGAGCGCAACTTGCCCTCGATGTTTTTGCTAATCGAATTCACAAGTATATCGGGTCTTACGCAGCACGCATGAACGGAGTCGATGCCATTATTTTCACGGCTGGTATAGGAGAGAACAGCGATGTGATTCGTTCAAAGGTACTAGCTGGTCTTCAGTTTATGGGTATCTACATGGATCCAGACTTAAATAAAATTCGTGGTAAAGAAGCGTTTATCAGCTTTCCTTACTCGCCAGTAAAAGTGTTGGTCATTCCAACGAATGAAGAAGTGATGATAGCAAGAGATACGGTGCGATTAGCTATTATAAATAAAAAAATCCCAAAGGCTTTGTGAAGCCTTTGGGATTTTTTAGTTAATTTCGTCTGTACGAACAACTAGCACGTCACATTTTGCAGCGCGAACGATATGTCCAGATACACTACCAATAAGGAAGCGTTCAACAGTACTTAAACCAGTAGCACCACAAATGATAAGATCTGCTTCTACTTTTTTTGCAACGTCTCTAGCAATCATTGTTTTAGGAGAACCGTAATCAACGATTACATTTACTTTACTTACCCCAGCAGCTTCGGCTTGTTTCTTATAGTCGCCGAGTAATTCTTCAGCAAAAGAAAGTGCGCGATCTGCAATAGAGCGATCATATGCTTCAATCGCTGCAAATGACCGTGTATCAATTACGTTTGCAAGATTTAAAGTGGCATTATTACGTCGTGCAATATCAATTGATTTTTTGAAAGCCCATTCTGCTTCTTTAGAACCGTCAACAGCTACTAAAATATGATTGTATGATAATGTCATAATATTTCCTCCTTAAGATGTTTCTAGTATATATACTTCTATAAATGTGCTGTTATTCCTGCAAATATCTAAAAATTTTTAATAATATTCGTCTAATTTGTGACTATCATCTTTTTTAATAGAAGGTAAGTAATCGAACTGGAAATAAAGATCAACATGCCTGGTGAAAACTCTTTAGGGATGAGCAAGTAGGAAATGCTCATGATTGTAAAAGTAAGGACGGCCGGAATGTTAAGTTTATAAGATCCACTGACGACTTTGACGAGCTGTTCATCTGAAATTAAACCTTTTTTAACCCATAAATAATCCACTACAATAATTGCTGATAAAGGAATAATTCCCGCCCCTAAAAACGAAATAATTGATGCAGCTTCTTTAGCTAGGCTAGGGAAACAACTTAATACCACCCCGACAAGTCCAAATAATAGTGCACTTTTAATTCTTCCAAGAGTGGGCCAAGTATTAAGTAAACTAAAACTACCAGTATAAGCATTGCCTATATTAATAGAAATCATGGCAAGTAACCCACTTAACGTAATGAAAAGACCAACGAATGGACTCATTGCTTGTTCGCTAAGAACAACAAATGGATTTGTTGATTGATAATAAGCTGCCACTAGAGTTCCAATAAGGGCAGTCATGAAATAGCCTGCAGAATTTCCAAGGAACATACCCGCAAATCCTTGACGTGCAGATTTTGCGTAACGAGTCATATCACTTGAAGCACTAACGCCCGAGATAAATTGCACAAAGGCTAAACTCATATAAAAGAAAAATATCCCCCAGTGTATCGATGTTTCAGAAGATGAACTTGTGGTTACTTTAAGTTCCGAGACGATAATAAAGAGCATAAGACCTTGGCCAATAATTAATATCGGCAAAAATACGCGAGTCACTTTTTTTACAGCATCATATCCAACGAGTGCTAAGTAAGCCATTAAACTGGCAGTTAAAATAGCTAACAGTGCAAAAGGGACTCGGATATTAAAATAATTTGAAATAACTGATTGGAGAATATATGTACCGCCAATTGTTTGTACACTGAACCAATATAATGAAGTTAAAACACGAATGGGTGATGCGACTTTTGTTGCTAGCCAAGATCCGACAAAAGCACGAAGGATATATTGACCAGGGAGACCGTAAAGTGCACCTGGTATAGATAAAGCAGATACACATAAAAATGCCAAAATAGCGCCAATCCAAACAGCTGAAAAAGCAGCTAGCCAGGGAAGATTTCCTTGTGTAACAGCTAATGCTGGAACTAAAAAGTTTCCGGCATTTACAGAAAAAGCAAATGCAATAATTGCATACTCTTTCCATGTTGACATTTTAAGGGATGAAGGGACTGGCTCAAGTCCATATTGTTCGAAATTCCTCTTACTGAGTCGTGTCATTTTTCTGGTACACCTACCTTTTAATCATCAAAATGATCTATTATTAAAGTTTTACAATATTTTTTTAGCCATTTTCAGTTATATCTGATAGACTGGATTTGCTTTCAATAATTGTGAAAATGTCGATGCATGGCTTATTTACAATTTAACTATACACAGAGGAGGATTTATTAATGAAAATTGGAGTCCCAACAGAAATAAAAAACAATGAAAACCGCGTAGCAATGACGCCAGCGGGTGTCGTCAACTTATCAGTTTTCGGACATGAAGTATTTATTGAAACTGGAGCAGGACTTGGTTCAGGCTTCACGGATAAAGCATACAAAACTGCAGGTGCAAAAATTGTTGCAACAGCTACAGAAGCATGGGCGCAGGATATGGTTATGAAAGTAAAAGAACCAATTGCATCTGAATATGGTTATTTTCATGAAGGTCTAATTTTGTTTACATATCTACATTTAGCTCCAGAACCAGAATTAACAAAAGCATTAGTGGATAACAAAGTCGTTGGAATTGCATATGAAACCGTCCAACTTCCAAATAATTCATTGCCATTGTTAACTCCTATGAGTGAAGTAGCTGGACGTATGTCTACTCAAATTGGTGCACAATTCTTAGAAAAAATCCACGGAGGAATGGGAATTTTACTAGGTGGTGTACCTGGAGTTTCTCGTGGTAAAGTAACAATTATTGGCGGTGGTATCGCTGGTACAAACGCTGCACGTGTTGCAGTAGGCATGGGAGCAGAAGTTACTATCATTGATTTAAGTCCAGATCGTCTTCGTCAACTAGAAGAATTATTTGGTCGCGATGTGCAAACATTAATTTCAAATCCATTTAACATTTCAGAATCAGTTAAAAACTCTGATCTTGTTATTGGCGCTGTATTAATTCCAGGAGCAAAAGCACCTAAAATTGTTACAGAAGAAATGATCAAATCGATGAGACCTGGATCAGTTATTGTCGATATTGCAATTGACCAAGGAGGAATTTTCGAAAGTTCAGATCGAATTACTACTCATGATAATCCAACTTACGAAAAATTCGGTGTTGTTCATTACGCAGTAGCAAACATGCCTGGTGCAGTTCCACGTACATCAACAATGGCATTAACAAATGTAACAGTTCCTTATGCAGTGCAAATTGCAAACAAGGGATATGCACAAGCTTGTTTAGATAACGGAGCCCTTTTAAAAGGACTTAACACACTAGATGGTCATGTTACGTATCAAGCAGTATCAGATGCGCAAGGTCTTCCGTACGTTGCTGCTGAAGAACTTTTAGTTCAATAATAAAATCACTCTAAGCATCTTCACATCATTTACAATATGGTGAGTGGATGCTTTTTTTTACGGAATTTATGTACAAAATCAAAGTGACGATTCTTCTAGTTTAATCGATTAAATGTTGCTTAAGATAACTCTATTCTGCATAGATAAAAAGTGCCAGACACTATTTTCCAGTGAGACATCTTATGTCCTGCTGAACCTATGGGTGCCTGGCACTTTTTTATATAAAGAAACTATTTTCCAGTTGGAATGATAACTAACTCTTTTGGATACTTAGTTAATATTTCAACGCCATCTTTTGTTACAACAAGGTCGTCTTCAATACGAACACCGGTAATACTTGGATCATAAATTCCAGGTTCAATCGTGAACACCATGCCTTCAGTTAATTCCATATCATTAATACCTGTTATTGAAGGGAACTCATGAACAGAAATACCAAGACCATGACCTAAGCGATGCGTAAAGAATTCACCGTATCCAGCTTTTGTAATAACGTCACGTGCAATTTTATCTAAATCCATCGCGCGTACACCCGGTTTTACGGCATTCACTGCATCTTGTTCTGCTTTTCTTACCGTTTCATACACTTCTCTTTGAGAATCAGTCGGTTCTCCAAAAGATACAGTACGCGTAATATCAGAACAATATCCTTTATAAATAACCCCTAAATCAAATAATACGAAATCGCCTTTTTGGATTTTGCGGTCACCTGGTTTGCCATGAGGTGATGCTGTTTTTGGACCACTCAGAACCATCGTATCAAAAGACATATGAGAAATTCCTTTTTTCTTTAGAGCAAGCTCAATAGCTGTTAAAATTTCGAGTTCGGTCTTTCCTTCAGCAATTTCATTTACTCCAACTTTAATTGCATAGTCTGCATATTTTGCTGCCTGACGAAGAATCTCTAACTCATTTTCATCTTTTATCACACGCATTGAGTTTAAATGATCGTCTAATCGTGCAAATGAAGCATGTGGGAACAATTCCTGCAGAGCTTCTAAGCGTTCAACTGTCATATGTGATTTTTCTAATGCAAGATTAGATATGACAATGCCTTTTCCAATTATCGCGTCTTTTAATAATTTCCAAGGATGATCGGTGTCTTGGTGACCTACGACATCAAATGCCCATCCAGCTGCCTTTGCATCAGGTACTTCCATGTTAGGGCAAATCATTAGGGGCTCTGCGTCTTGAAACACAACAACACCCAGTAAACGTTCATGAGGATTGCTACGAAATCCAGATACATAAAAGACGTTATCGGGATTTGTAATAAATGCAGCGTCTAAATTGTGTTGTGTTAAATATGATGAAATTTGTTTGATTTTGTTCATAAAAGCACTCCTTTTCTAACTTTCTCCACTTTAGCATATCAAAAAACAGGAGTTTAAACATTCATATAGAATTAAAACTAGTAGCAAGTAAAGGAGGTTCAAGAAAATGTATGTCTCTTTTCACGGACATTCGATTGTCAAAATAAAAACTGGTGATTATACCATATTAATCGACCCATTCATTACAGGAAACGACTTAACAGATTTAGTTGCTAACGAAGAGAAGCCAGATGTTATTTTATTAACACACGGTCATAATGATCATGTAGGGGATACGGTACCAATTGCAAAAGCAAGTGGTGCACTCGTTGTAGCGCCAACTGAACTTGCAACCTACTTAGCTTGGCAAGGTGTGAAAACACATGCGATGCATATAGGTGGAGCTAGAGAATTTGAGTTTGGAAAAGTGAAATTAACACAAGCGTTTCACGGTTCTTCTTTTGTAACAGAAGACAATGAAATTATCTATACTGGAATGCCAGCAGGTATACTATTTACTGCAGAAGGTAAAACTATTTACCATGCTGGTGATACATCATTGTTTGGAGATATGAAGTTAATCGGTGAACGTCATCCAATCGATTTAGCATTTCTCCCAATTGGAGATAACTTTACGATGGGAATTGAAGACGCAGCTTACGCAGTGGAGTTATTAAATCCTAAAGCAGTTGTACCGATTCACTATGATACGTTTCCACCAATTAAACAAAACCCTTTGAATTTTAAGAATCTAGTTCAAGGAGTGAAAGTTCACGTTCTAAGCGCAGGTGAAGGAGTAGAAGTATAAATACTAATGCACGGAAAGTCACTGACTTTCCGTGCATTTTAGAGTAATAAAAAATGCGGTTTGTGATACACTAAGAATAGAACGATTGTTGAGAAATAGGTGATTAAGTGGCTACAAAACACGAGATAATATTACAATATATTGAGTCCTTACCAGTTGGAGATAAAATATCTGTAAGACGAATAGCAAAAGAGCTTGAAGTAAGTGAAGGAACAGCATACCGAGCAATTAAAGAGGCAGAAAATCAGCGTTATGTAAGCACAATTGAGCGTGTTGGAACCATTCGAATTGAAAAGAAAAAGAAAGAAAATATCGATCGTTTAACCTTTGCAGAAGTTGTAAATATTGTGGATGGTCAAGTTTTGGGTGGGAAAAGCGGTTTACATAAAACATTAACTAAATTTGTAATTGGAGCAATGCAATTAGAAGATATGATGCGTTATACTGATGCAGGTAGTTTATTAATCGTTGGAAATCGAACGAAAGCTCATTTTACAGCACTTAAAGCTGGAGCAGCCGTATTGATAACTGGTGGATTTGAAGCGTCAGAATCTTCGAAAAAAGTGGCAGATGAATTGGATCTTCCAATAATTTCGACAAGTTATGACACATTCACGGTTGCAACTATGATTAACCGTGCGATTTATGATCAGTTAATTAAGAAAGAAATCTTGTTCATCGAGGATATTTATGTACCATATCAAGAAACCGATTTTTTACGTGTAAATGATGAAGTAAAAGCGTATCACGAAAAGAACGTACAGACGAAACATGCTGGATTTCCTGTTATAGATGCGCACCAAAAAATCGTGGGAATTGTGACGGCAAGAGATGTCATTGGAAAAGACTATAGGGAGTCTATTGAAAAAGTCATGACAAAAAATCCAATTACAGTCACGATGAAAACGAGTGTAGCAACTGCAGGACACCGGATGATTTGGGAAGGAATCGATTTAATGCCAGTAATCAATGATTACGGTATTTTAGAAGGTGTAATTAGCCGTCAAGATGTACTAAAAGCATTACAATTAGCACAAAGGCAACCTCAACAAGGTGAAACGATTGATGATATTGTTAAAAGTCAGATGAAAGTTTTGCAAGAAGATGATGTTGCGGTAGAATTCACAGTTACCCCTCAAATGACCAATCAATTTGGTGCAATTTCATATGGAGCATTTACCACACTTTTGGCTGAAGTTGGCAATTACGTGTTGAAAATTCGAAAACGCGGAGATAGTGTGGCTGAAAACATGACCATCTACTTTATTAAACCTGTTCAGATGGATAGTGTTTTGACAGTGCGACCAAATATTCTAGACATGAGCCGAAAGTTCGTGAAAATGGAATTTGATGTGTTTGTTGGAAACACTTTAGTTGGGAAAGCAATGATGATGTTCCAATTGTTAGAACGATAAGAAAAGAAGAGCAGACATTATAAAAAAAGTGATGCTATTTAGCATCACTTTTTGTTCAGATGAAATTCTTCTTCTACAAATTGGCCATAATGCTTTGCCACACGGTAATAATAAACCATGGTTAAAAAGCCAATAATAATAAACAAGCCCGAAATGACATAAGTTAATGTCGTGGGGAACAAAGATAGTTGATTTAGACCGAAGAAAAATAACAAACTACCGAGAGCAACTAAGCTACGATTCGCATACCATTTCTTAGCGATGGGTAGGTTATTACGAAATTGTTTTGTTTTAAAATAAAAATAAAACACAAATGAAATGATAATTAAAGAGACAAGTACTACATTTATCATCGTAAACCTCCTGTTAATAAATGAAACTGTTATTATTGTATCGACATTATTACTTAAATGCGAATGGTATTCACGAAAGGTAGGAGGAAAAGTCATGAAGCGTCAAATCATTGACACAATATCTGCATACGAAACAATTATTATTCATCGACATGTTCGCCCAGATCCTGATGCATACGGGTCTTCATTTGGCTTAAAAGAAATTTTGAAGAAAACTTATCCCGAAAAAAAAATATATGTAGTGGGGGAGCATGAGGAAACGTTAACGTTTCTAACTAAACCCGACATCTTGCGAGATGACCAATTTGAAGGTGCGCTTATTATCGTCACGGATACAGCTAATACTGAGCGTATAGATGATCAGCGTTATACATCTGGTGCTTTCTTAATAAAGATTGATCATCATCCCAATGATGATGCTTATGGAGATTTATTTTGGGTGAATACTCAGGCTAGTTCTGTGAGTGAAATGATTTATGAACTATACGAAGAAGGAAAAGGAATAGCAAACTGGCAAATGTGTGATGCAGCTGCGCGTCTCTTATTCGCAGGAATTGTAGGAGATACTGGTAGATTTATGTTCCAAAGTACTAGTCAAAAAACATTTGATACGGCAGGAGATTTGATTAAATATAACTTCGATCGGACGGAATTGTTTAATGGCATGTATGAAGTGGACCGTAATTTATTACATTTACAAGGACATATCTATCAACATTTCATAATGGATGAAAATGGAGCAGCTTATATTAAATTGCCAGTCGAAACATTGAAAGACTTTGGAGTAACAGCAAGTGAAACATCTCTCTTAGTAGGCTCCCTTGGCAATGTGAAAGGAATAAAAGCTTGGATTATGTTTATTGAAGAAGAGGATCAAATACGCGTTCGACTTCGCTCTAAAGGTCCCGTAATTAATGAATTGGCTAAGCAGTATGGTGGGGGTGGACACGCACTGGCTTCAGGAGCTTCCGTCTATTCGTGGAATGAAGTGGATGAAGTTATAGCTAAGTTAATAAAAATATGCAAGTGAGTTGAAGGGGGAGGAGGAACAATGTTACCGGTTTATCCACAAGTAGGTACATCAGCTGATTTACTTAATAGTACGATTCGTCTGGAAAAATTGATTCCATTCCTTCAACAACAACAAGCGACATCAGTAGCCATTACAAATAAGCGTTTATATGGTATTTTGCCATTTTACCTTGCTGTAAAAAAGGCCGGACTTCATCCAGTGATTGGATTATCGTGCAGTATAGAATTAACTGATGAAACAATAGTAGAAGTTCAAATTTATGCAAAATCAAATTTTGGCTATCAAAACCTATTGAAAATCAGTAGTGCACTAGAAACGAAAGCGCTTACGGCTCTGCCTATTAAATGGTTACAAGCATATAAAAAAGATTGCTTTGTCGTCGTCACAATGTCAAAACTTGAGTTATTGGAATTGGATGCAGTGGAAACAATATTAGCTGAATTAAAGACATGTTTGAGTTCTTCTCATCTTTTAGGTGGAATTGAAAGACCTGGTGGAGCTATTGCTAGTAATGAAAATGAATTGATTGAACTGTGTGAGAAAAAACAAATTCAACTAATGGCAACTCATCAATCCAATTACATATCTTCTAAAGATGCATTTGCATATGAAGTGGCTCAAGCAATTGCTAGTGGTACTAAACTTAATGATGCACATCGCCAGAAACCTAACCACGAACATTTTTATTTGCCGACAGGTCAACAATGGAGTGAATGGTTCTCAGACAATCCCGAATGGCTTCAAACCACTGAGTTCATTTTGCAGAGTTGCCATGTTGAACTTGTTACAAACCAACTACATATGCCAACATTTCCTGTTCCAGAAAATGTTCAAACTAAAGATGTATTACGTGAAAAATGCAACTCTGGTCTTGAAGAGAGATTAGAAGATTTTAATGAGCTTTACAAGGATAGACTTGAAATGGAACTTAAAGTAATTAATCAAATGGGTTACGTAGATTATTTTTTGATTGTGGCAGACTTTATGGAATATGCTAAAAATAATCAAATATTAACTGGACCAGGTCGTGGTTCTTCAGCAAGTTCTCTCGTCGCATATTCCTTATATATTACACATGTAGACCCACTCGAATATGGATTATTATTCGAACGTTTCTTAAATCCACAACGAATTTCTATGCCTGATATAGATATCGATTTTGCCGATCATCGCCGCCAAGAGGTCATTCAATACGTGGCCAAGAAATACGGTAACACCCATGTTGCCCAGATTGTCACTTTCGGTACATTGTCTGCAAAAGCAGCAGCGAGAGATGTGGCACGCGTTTTCGGATTTGATAGTACTGTACTTGAAATGATTTCAAAACAATTGTCTAATAAACCTGGCATTTCCTTTGAAGAAGCTGTAAATAGCTCTGAGAATTTGAAGAAATGGATTGAAGTAGATCCTACACATCAAAAATGGTATGACATTGTTAAAGAGCTTGAGGGCTTGCCGAGAAATTCGTCAACACATGCAGCAGGTGTTGTCTTATCACCAGTTCCATTAGTCGAACTTTTACCGATTGAAGATGGACAAGATGGCATTTATTTAACACAGTGGCCGATGAAAGAGGTTGAACAAAGCGGCTTACTGAAAATGGACTTTCTAGGATTACGTAACTTAACGATTCTCGAAAGAATTCGTACCATGATTTGGTTCGATCAGAAAAAATGGGTAGACTTCGAGAAAATCCCACTCAATCATGATGAGACATTTAGACTTTTTCAACAAGGAGACACAACAGGGGTATTCCAATTAGAATCAGACGGTATGAGACAAGCGTTGCGTGATATTAAACCAACGCATTTCCTTGATATTGTGGCAGTTAATGCCTTGTATAGGCCAGGTCCGATGGATAATATCCCGACCTATAAACGCCGAAAACATAATGAAGAAAAAACGCTATACGTACATCCCATGCTTGAACCCATATTAAAAGAAACATTCGGCGTTATTGTCTATCAAGAACAAATTATGCAAATCTCATCGAAAATGGCTGGTTTTTCTTTCGGTGAATCGGATATTTTAAGAAGAGCTGTAAGTAAGAAGAATAGACAAGTGTTAGATGAACAACGACAATACTTTGTGGAAAGTGCACAACGCAATCATTTCACAAAGCAGGAAGCAACTGAAGTATACGATTTAATCGTTCGTTTTGCGGATTACGGATTCCCTAAAAGTCATGCAGTTGCATATAGCTTAATTTCCTATCAAATGGCTTACTTGAAGGTAAAGTATCCTGCTTACTTCTATGCTTCGTTATTGACTGCTGCAATGGGTAACCAAGAAAAAATTATGCGTTTGATTCAAGAAGTGAAAAAATACAATATTAAGCTCTTACCTCCTTCAATACATAAAAGCGGCTTAACATTTCGAGTAGAAAACGGGGCGGTTCGGTTTGGTTTATCAGCTGTAAAAGGGGTTTCTACCGTCTTTTTAAGAGGGTTAATTGAAAATCGCAAACAGCAACAGCCACCATGGCAAGATATTTTTGAGTTAGCAGCAAGTTTATCTGCAGAACAATTTACTAGAAAGCAGGTTGAACCTCTAATAAAAGCTGGTGCCCTCGACGACTTTGGACAAAATCGCGCAACTTTACTGTCGACCCTTGATGCAGCTGTTAAATATGCAGAACTCGTCAGGCCAAATATCGAACAGGATTTATTTGATGGAGATGTTATTTCTTTTGGTAAGCCGAAGTATGTGAGAAACGCAGAAATACCTGAAATGATAAAACTTCAATTTGAACGTGAAACATTAGGATTGTATATGTCCAATCACCCTGTGGAGCGCTTGAAAAAGGAATTGCAACTTCAAGTTATGTCTATTCAAGAAATTAAATATGAAGGCAAAGGTCGTGCAGTATCCATAATCGGAATGATTGAAGATATACGTAGAATTCGCACAAAAAAAGGTGAAGCGATGGCATTCGTTACGGTTCAAGATGAAACTTCGGATATTTCATGTACCTTATTTCCAAAAGATTATAGCCAACACAATCTTCTTATTAAAGAACAAAATGTAATTAAAATAGAAGGTACTGTTGAATGGAGACAAGGTAATCCTCAAATCATTGTCAAAAATATGCGAGCATTGTCGAATTGAAAACCCTGCAGATTTTTTGTAGGGTTTTCTTGTATTAAAATAAGGATCTATTGATTTTTGTATATCACTCTAAAAAAAGCCACAGCCTTACACCATAGGTAATCCAGTGTGTCTTTCTGAATTTTTATTTGCATCGCAAGCAATTTTTTTGTATGATAAAGTAAATGAGTGGTCTGACCACTTTGAAATAAATGGAAGTTCGGGGAATTGATATGACCAATCAATCAAAAAAAATGTTTTTACAAATCGTTCGTGAACTTCGCCTTCTCATTCAAAATGAAAACATCCGACAAGGGGAGAAACTTCCCTCTGAACGAGAATTAGCGGAACGACTGCAAGTCGGGAGATCGACCGTTCGAGAAGCTCTACGCAGTCTAGAACTCTTAGGTTTAATTGAAACCAGACGTGGAGAAGGGACTTTTCTAACAGATTTTCGTAAACATAAACTAGTTGATGTTTTATCAACATTTATTATGCAAGATCCCAAAGCGTTACAAGATGTTCATATAACACGCGAGTTACATGAAAAAGAAGCAATTCGTATTGTTGCGGGGTCAACAAAACTCAATCAACTACCTGTATGGACGAGTTTACTAAAACAATTGCAAGAACATGGAACTATAGTACGAGAGGATTTGATTCGTGAAATTCTCATTTCCAGCAATAATCGGTTGTCACTGAAAATGTGGTTTTTATTAAAGCAATACAGTGAAGAGCCATACCAAGGGAATACAGAAATAGAAGAAAATGATTATATTCAAGACTTACTAATGGCTATTTTAGATGGTGAGATTGAACGAGCTATCACTTCATATACAGCTTGGACAATTTGGTTATCACAAGGGAGAGAGACTTCATGATTCGTGATATATTTTCAAGAAACCGCAAAAAAAAATATGCAACAATTCCAAATGATTCATCAAAATCGGATGTACCAGAAGGTATAATGACTAAATGTCCAGAATGTAAACATATTGGCTTAACGAAAGATTTACTAAAAAACAAAAAAGTGTGTCCGACATGCGAACATCATTATAAAATGACGGCTTATGAACGTGTGGATATTATCTTGGATGAAGGAACTTTTGTTTCGATGGACGACAATTTGGGAACAGTTAATCCTCTTAATTTTCCGGGTTATACAGATAAGATTAAGTCGGATAGTGAAAAAACAGGATTAAATGAAGCTGTATTAACTGGTAATGGTTTGCTCGATGGACGCAAAGTCGTGGTAGCAATTATGGACGCCCATTTCCGTATGGGGTCAATGGGTTCTGTTGTTGGGGAAAAAATTACTCGAGCTATTGAAGATGCAACAAAGCAAAGAATACCATTTATTATTTTCACTGCTAGCGGAGGAGCAAGAATGCAAGAAGGCGTCCTTTCGTTAATGCAAATGGCTAAAACGAGTGTTGCACTTAAGCGTCATAGTGAAAAAGGGCATTTATTTATATCTATTTTGACACATCCTACTACTGGTGGTGTTTCTGCAAGTTTTGCGTCCATCGGAGACATAAATTTAGCGGAACCAAAAGCATTAATTGGTTTTGCTGGTCGACGTGTGATTGAACAGACTGTTCGCGAAAAACTTCCGGAGAATTTTCAAACTGCTGAATTCTTATTAGCACATGGTCAACTTGATGCAGTGGTTCATCGTTCTTCAATGAAAGAAACAGTATCCACACTTGTGAAGCTTCATTCGAAAGGAGACAAATAACATGGTTAAAACACTTCCTTTTGAAGAACCTGTCATTCAACTTCGTGATAAGATCAGTGAGTTAAAAGATTTCACTTCAAGTGCAGAGGTCGATATGACGACTGAAATTCAACATTTAGAGGATCGGCTTCAAAAATTAGAAACGGATATTTATGTCAATATGCAACCTTGGGACAGAGTCCAAGTCGCCCGACATCCAGAAAGACCTACTACGCTTGACTACATTCGTGAAATATTTACGGATTTTATAGAGCTTCATGGAGATCGTAGTTACGGAGATGACGAAGCTATCGTTGGCGGCATTGCTGCATTTAATGGCTTACCGATTACCATCATAGGTCATCAACGTGGAAAAGATACGAAAGATAATATTCGTCGTAACTTTGGTATGCCACATCCTGAAGGTTACCGAAAAGCACTACGTTTAATGAAACAAGCTGAAAAATTTGGGCGTCCAATTATATGCTTAATTGATACAAAAGGTGCTTACCCAGGGAAAGCAGCAGAAGAGCGGGGGCAAAGTGAGGCTATTGCTCGCAACTTATTTGAGATGGCCGGTCTAAAAGTTCCCGTTATTAGTGTCGTCATTGGCGAAGGTGGAAGTGGTGGAGCATTAGCACTAGGCGTAGCGAACCACATTCATATGTTAGAAAATTCTACGTACTCCGTTATTTCACCTGAAGGGGCAGCTACAATATTATGGAAAAACTCTGCACTTGCAAAACAAGCTGCAGAAGCAATGAAAATAACAGCGCCTGATTTAAAAAAAATGGGTATAGTAGATGAAATCATACAAGAATCAATAGGCGGAGCACACCGTGATTCAAAACAACAAGCGATCTTTTTAAAAGAAGCATTGGAACGTTCAATTGAAACATTAAGTCAATTAAGCGAAGAAGAATTAGTCGATAACCGTTATACTAAATTTAAATCAATTGGTGAATTCACAGAATGAGGATGCGGTTGTCGCACCCTCTTTTTTTGTTACTGACAAACATAATTCAAACGTGGTAATGTGAGTATAGGAATGGGTAAATGTAAAGGAGGACACTTAAATGAAAAGAATCGGTGTTTTAACAAGTGGTGGGGATGCACCAGGCATGAATGCAGCCGTGCGTGCAGTAGTCAGAAAAGCTATATATCACGATATAGAAGTTATGGGAGTCTACAATGGCTACCAAGGTTTAATAGAAGGAAAAATGGTGCAGCTTGATTTAGGTTCTGTTGGAGATATTATTCAACGAGGAGGCACAAAATTATATTCAGCCAGATGTCCAGAGTTTATGACTGAAGAAGGACAACAAAAAGCCATAGCTCAAATGAAGAAGCATGGTATTGAAGGTTTAGTGGTTATTGGCGGAGATGGATCTTATCGGGGAGCAATGGCTCTAACGTCTAAAGGATTACCGAGCATAGGGGTACCTGGGACGATTGACAATGATATTCCTGGTACAGATTATACAATTGGTTTTGATACAGCTCTCAATACTGTTATCGAAGCTATCGATAAGATTCGAGACACTGCAACTTCACATGAACGAACATTTATTATTGAAGTAATGGGTCGAGATGCAGGTGATTTGGCTTTATGGGCAGGTTTAGCAGGTGGGGCAGAAACAATTGTAATTCCTGAAGTACAGTTTAATCTAGAAGATATATTACTACGACTACGCAGTGGACATGAACGTGGCAAAAAACATAGTATTATTATCGTCTCTGAAGGTGTCATGAATGCCAATGAATTTTCAAAAATATTAAAAGAACATATCGACATTGAAATTAGAGTTTCTGTACTGGGACATATACAACGAGGTGGAACACCAACAGCTCGTGATCGTGTGCTAGCTAGCCTTTTTGGAGCTCGAGCAGTTGAAATGTTAATGGAAGGTCGCGGAGGTCTTGCCATTGGCATGCGTAATCATCAAGTGGTAGAATACTCAATGACAGAAGCTTTCCAAGGGAAGCGTAAAGCGGATTTATCAATGTATAAATTATCTAAAGAATTATCCATTTAGTGTAAAGAGAGGATACAACAATGCGAAAAACAAAAATTGTATGTACAATCGGTCCAGCTAGTGAAACTCCAGAAATACTTGAACAATTGATTGAAGCGGGAATGAATGTTGCTCGTTTAAACTTTTCTCATGGAAATCATGAAGAACATGGGATACGTATTACGCGTATTCGCGAGGCTTCTAAGAAAACCGGGAAAATTGTGGGCATCTTATTAGATACAAAAGGTCCAGAAATTCGCACGCATCAAATGGAAAACGATGCAATAGAATTAGTATCAGGCCAATCTATAGCTATTTCAATGACTGAAGTTTTGGGAACAACTGAATTGTTCTCAATCACATATAACCAATTAATTGAAGATGTTAGTAAAAACTCAATCATTTTATTAGATGATGGGTTAATTGAACTTAGAGTGTCTAGTGTAGATTTAGCCTCAGGGTTGATTCATACCGTAGTAAACAATTCTGGTACTCTTAAAAATAAAAAAGGCGTTAACGTACCAGGTGTTTCTGTACAACTTCCTGGAATTACGGATAAAGATAAGCAAGATATATTATTCGGTATTGAACAAGGTGTTGATTTTGTTGCTGCTTCATTCGTTCGTCGTGCAAAAGATGTTATGGAAATCCGTGAATTGCTTGAAAGAAATGACGGTGGATACATTCAAATTATTCCGAAAATCGAGAACCAAGAAGGTGTCGATAATATTGACGCCATCATATTAGTATCGGATGGTTTAATGGTTGCGCGTGGAGATTTAGGGGTAGAAATACCAGCTGAAGAAGTACCTTTAGTGCAAAAAAGCTTAATTAGTAAATGTAATCAAGCAGGAAAACCAGTAATTACTGCGACACAAATGTTAGATTCTATGCAACGTAATCCGCGTCCTACACGAGCAGAAGCTAGCGATGTAGCAAACGCTATCTTTGATGGTACAGATGCCATTATGTTATCAGGTGAGACTGCAGCAGGCCTTTACCCAGTAGAATCTGTAAGAACAATGGACAAAATTGCAATTCGTACAGAGGATGCACTCGATTATCGTGCGATTGTTTCAGCGAAAAGTAAATCCAATAAAGTTAGTATGACAGATGCGATTGGTCAAGCTGTAGCACATACGTCTATTAATTTAAAAGCTAAAGCTATTATTGCTCCTACTGAAAGTGGCCATACAGCGAAAATGATTTCTAAATACCGTCAAGGTGCTCCAATCATTGCTGTTACTTCTACTGAAAGACCATCTCGTAAATTGACACTTGTTTGGGGCGTTTACCCAATTGTTGCTCAAAAAGTTGGTTCCACTGATGAAATTTTAGAGCTTTCAGTTGAAGAAAGTTTAAAACATAATTACGTTAAACATGGTGATCTAGTCATTATTACTGCAGGTGTGCCTGTAGGAGAAGCTGGTACTACGAACTTGATGAAAGTTCATTTAATTGGCGATATTGTAGCAAAAGGACAAGGTATCGGAAAAATGGTTGCATTCGGACGTACTGTTGTGGCAAATAATGCACAAGAAGCATTAGATGTTGATACAACCGATGCTATTTTAGTTACTATAGGTTCTGACCGTGATATGATGCCTGCTATACACAAATGTGCTGGACTCATTACAGAAGAAGGTGGGCTAACTAGCCATGCTGCTGTTGTGGGGTTAAGCCTTGGCATTCCAGTAATTGTTGGTGTGAAAAATGCAACAAAATTGATTGAAAATGGTCAGGATGTAACGATGGACGCTGAATCTGGTGTTATTTATTCGGGTCTTGCGAGTGTTTTATAATTATTAATAAAAAGAAAAAGCCTCAACGCAGAAGTGTTGAGGCCTTTTTTTAGGAGATGACGAAAATGAAATGGTTAGTGTTAATCTTAATCGTCGTGCCTGTGATCGAGATTGGAATATTATTATGGGCAGGAAATATATTAGGTGTTCTGCCAACGATTTTAATAATTCTTGGAACTGGTATTCTAGGTGCTTTCTTAGCCAAAATGCAAGGGTTAAAAGCCATTAGAGATGTACAAATGCAGATGAAAAACTTCCAAGCTCCTGGTGATGCTATGGTCAATGCTTTGTTTGTATTCGCAGGTGGTATTATGTTATTATCACCAGGGTTTGTGACTGATATATTTGGTTTCCTGTTTTTATTTTCACCAACAAGACAGTTATTTAAGCCCATTGTTTACAAGTGGATACGTTCAAAAATGAAAAAAGGGCAATTGATAGTTATGTAAACCATTTATGTTGCCTGAAGTGTACTGCAGCAAGTAATAAGAATGGACTTAGTAATATCCCTGGAACTCCGAACAGCAAGAGGGAACATGCACTAATGAAAAAAACATGTACCGCTCGTATGTGCATAGTATTTGCCCATAGAAACGACTCAAATAACTGTCGACTTAGCAAGATAAATGCATAAAGTAAAAGTATGATGACTCCTAGAGTTGTTTGCTTTGTTAAAATGAAGTAAACAGCCATCGGGATTAAAAATACGCCTGTCCCTACAAAAGGCATGAAATCAGCAAAAGAAATTAGAAATGCAAGTCCAATTGGTGAGGAAAATTGCATCGCGTAAAACCCGATAGTAAGTTGCAAGAAAGTTAATAAAAACAATTTGATCTCTACTTTAGTAAATTTCTCAAAAAGATCCGTTGCACTTAGAAATAATGGTTTTAAGGTCTTTCTTGTTCTAGACGGAATGTAAATAAAGAACCAGGTACGAGATTTCAATGACTCTTGCAAAGCGAAGAAGAGAGCAACTAAAAATACGAAGGTTTCCACAAATTGTTCTGGTAGATGTTGGATGAATAATGTTATTTTTTTAAGTAAGCTCTCACTTACCATTGATAAACCCTCAATGACTGATTGCCAATTCGCTTTATTTGCATAAAGTAATAGCTCTTCTAGATGAAACCTAAATGGATAAACTATTTCAAAGAGTTCTTTAACTACTAAAGTTGTTACAAGTATGATAAATGCCAACAACGCGAATTCAAAAAAAAGAGCGGTTATCCATCTCGGTAACCGACTGACTTTTTGAAACCAATTAACTATTGGGTGTGAAAAATAAGCAATTAATATAGCTACAGTTACGGGGTAGATAAGCCAAGCAAGAATGACAATTACAACAATTGGAAGCCATTTCTTTAAAAAACTTTCAATGTTTTCATACACTTTTCTACCTCCAAAAATTGTATTTTTAAGAATTAGTCCCAGTTGCCTCGTTTAGACCCAATTTTTCTACTTCGTGACAAAATTTCATGAATTCAGTGAAAATTTTCGAAAAAAGAGCGTTTTCATTCACAAAGTAGTCAAAAATGATTATAATAACTATGTAGGCGATTAATAAAAAAGGTTCACTATGAGCAGATGAGCCATCATACTGCATTTTTTTTGTGGATGATGAAATTAAACAGTAGAGGGAGAGATACTTATGACATCAACAAAAGGTCTTGAAGGAGTGGTAGCAACTCAATCAGCTATCAGTTCTATCATTGATGACACACTTACATACGTAGGCTATGATATTGACGATTTAGCTGAACATGCAAGTTTTGAAGAAGTAATTTACTTGCTATGGCACAAACGCTTACCTAAAGCAGATGAATTGCTTGAACTTAAACAACAATTAGCGGATAATATGGCAGTTCCTCAAGAGGTTCTTAACCATTTTAAAACATATCCAATTGATAAAGTACACCCAATGACAGCTCTTCGCACATCAGTATCTATGCTTGGATTGTATGATGAAAATGCAGAAGATATGTCTGTTGAAGCGAACTACTTGAAGGCCATTCAACTTCAAGCAAAAATGTCGACTTTAATTACAGCTTTTGCTCGTGTTCGTAAAGGACAAGATCCAATCGCTCCAAAAAGTGATTTAAGTTATGCAGCAAACTTCTTATACATGCTTAATGGTACAGTTCCTGAAGCTATTGAAGAAGAAGCTTTCAATAAAGCATTAGTATTGCATGCAGACCATGAATTAAATGCCTCAACATTTACAGCACGCGTTTGTGTGGCTACACTATCAGATGTTTATTCTGGTGTCGTTGCAGCACTTGGTGCTCTTAAAGGTCCTCTTCACGGTGGAGCAAACGAGCAAGTGATGAAGATGTTAATGGAAATTGGTTCAGTTGAAAACGTTGAACCTTATATAACTAAAAAATTAAATAACAAAGAGAAAATCATGGGCTTTGGTCACCGTGTTTACGAAAAAGGGGATCCACGTGCAAAACACTTACGTGAAATGTCTCAGAAATTAACAAAAATTCGTGGAGAAGAAAAATGGTACGAGATGTCTATTAAAATTGATGAAATCGTAACAGGCCAAAAAGATCTACCACCAAATGTTGATTTCTATTCAGCGTCAGTCTATCATTCTTTAAATATTGACCACGACTTATTTACACCGGTCTTTGCTGTATCTCGTGTTTCTGGTTGGTTAGCACATATATTAGAACAATATTCTAATAACCGCCTAATCCGTCCGCGTGCTGAATACATCGGACCTGGTATGCAAAAATATGTACCAGTTGAAAAGCGCTAGATTTTTTTAAAAAACCAAGTAGGGCTTTACTTTTTTAAAAGTACAAGCCCTACGATTATGCTTATAGGAGGAAATTATTAATGACAAACGGTGGAAAAATTACAGTTGAAAACGGTGTACTCAATGTACCAAACAATCCAATCATTCCTTATATTGAAGGAGACGGAATTGGTGCAGATATCTGGGTTGCATCTGCAAACGTATTAGAAGCTTCAGTTAAAAAAGCATACAACGGTGAGAAATCAATCGTATGGAAAGAAGTATTAGCTGGTGAAAAAGCATTTAACCAAACGGGTGAATGGTTACCTAATGAAACTTTAGATGTAATACGTGAGTATTTAATCGCAATTAAAGGACCTTTAACAACACCAATTGGTGGAGGTTTCCGTTCTTTAAACGTTGCTTTGCGTCAAGAGTTAGATTTATATGCTTGTGTACGTCCAGTTCGTTATTTTGATGGTGTTCCTTCTCCGGTAAAACGTCCTGAAGATACAGACATGGTAATTTTCCGTGAAAACACAGAAGATATTTACGCTGGTATTGAGTTCGCACAAGGATCTGATGAAGCTAAAAAGATAATTGATTTTCTACAAAACGAGATGGGTACTAAAAATATTCGATTCCCAGAAACTTCTGGAATCGGTATTAAGCCGATATCTGAAGAAGGAACAAAGCGTTTAGTGCGTGCTGCTCTTACTTACATCTTTAAAGAAGGCCGTCAGTCTTTAACAATTGTGCATAAAGGAAATATCATGAAGTTTACTGAAGGAGCTTTCAAAACTTGGGCTTACGAAGTTGCTGAACAAGAATTTGGTGATCAAACGTTCACTTGGAACCAATATGATCAAATTAAAGCTGAACAAGGTGCACAAGCTGCAGACAAAGCGCAAACTGAAGCATTAGCTTCAGGTAAAATTCTTGTAAAAGATTCAATTGCTGATATCTTCTTACAACAGATTTTAACTCGTCCAAAAGAATTTGACGTAGTAGCAACAATGAACTTAAATGGTGATTACATTTCTGATGCACTTGCTGCACAAGTAGGTGGAATTGGTATTGCCCCAGGAGCAAACATTAACTACTTAACTGGACATGCTATTTTTGAAGCTACTCATGGTACTGCTCCTAAGTATGCAGGTTTAGATAAAGTTAACCCTTCATCTTTAATTCTTTCGGGTGTACTAATGCTTGAGCATCTTGGTTGGACAGAAGCTGCTAAATTAGTAATGGATTCTATGGAAAAAACAATTTCTTCTAAAGTTGTAACTTATGACTTTGCCCGTTTAATGGATGGTGCTACTGAAGTGAAATGTTCAGAGTTCGCAAACGAATTAATTAAAAACCTATAAGAAAAGATTAAGTAAGCGTAAGGAGGGTTTCGACCCTCTTTACATATGAACAAAGTGGGGGGTTCTTATAACAATGAAACGTAAAAAGATTTCAGTTATCGGTTCTGGTTTTACAGGAGCTACAACAGCATTCTTTCTAGCTCAAAAAGAATTAGGAGACGTTGTTCTAGTTGATATTCCACAAATGGAAAGCCCAACAAAAGGAAAAGCGCTTGATATGTTAGAAGCAGCTCCAGTTCAAGGGTTTGATGCAAATATTACTGGTACTTCTAACTATGAAGATACGAAAGACTCAGATATCGTTATTATTACAGCAGGTATTGCTCGTAAACCAGGTATGAGTCGTGACGATTTGGTTCAAACAAACCAAAAAATAATGAAAATGGTTACTGCTGAAGTAGCTAAATACTCTCCAAACACAATAATTATTGTGTTGACAAACCCAGTAGATGCAATGACTTACACAGTATATAAAGAATCAGGATTCCCGAAAGAGCGCGTAATCGGTCAATCAGGTGTACTTGATTCAGCACGTTTTCGTACATTTGTAGCACAAGAATTAAACATGTCTGTTAAAGACATCACTGGTTTTGTTCTTGGCGGCCACGGTGACGATATGGTTCCTTTAGTACGCTATTCACACGCAGGTGGAATTCCTTTGGAAACATTGATACCAAAAGAACGTTTAGCTGAAATTGTAGATCGCACACGTAAAGGTGGAGCAGAAATCGTGAACCTTCTTGGTAACGGTTCAGCTTACTATGCACCAGCTGCTTCTTTAGTTGAAATGGCTGAAGCGATTCTAAAAGACCAACGTCGTGTTTTACCGTCAATCGCTTTCCTTGAAGGCGAATATGGTTTACACGGAATCTACCTTGGTGTACCTACAATTCTTGGAGCTGGTGGAATTGAAAAAATTATCGAACTTGACTTAACTGAAGCTGAAAAAGCTGAGTTAAATAAATCGGTAGAGTCTGTAAAGAAAGTAATGAAAATATTAGCTTAAGTCTCAAAAGTTGAAAACTTCACTTTAGTGCTTGAAGCAGAAAAATCGAGCAGGAAATCCCTGCTCGATTTTTTTTTTACTTATTGATACTATGAAGGTAGACATGAACTAAGGGGGCCATTTTATGATACTTGGGAAAAAACGCAAACTCGGAAGAAAAGTCGAAGAAATGTCTGTAGGAGAAAAGCTCAAACTGACAGAGAAAATTGAAGACAAAGATTTACTTTTGTATTTAGGTTTAACAAATGACGGAAATCCATTGTATATTCAACATGATTTTGCTTCTCAAACATCCTATGGTAAACCAATCGTTCCAGCAATTATGTTAACTGGAATAGTAACTTCTGCAATTTCTAAATACTTACCAGGTCCGGGTTCACACATTGTAGAACAACATATAAAATTTACGAAACCTGTGTATCATTACACTACCATTGATTTTTTATTACAAGTTATATCTGTGGATGTAGAGAAGAACTTGGTGGAAATTGAAGTAACTGCTTTAAATGAAGATGGAGAAACAGTGATTGAAGGGAAAATCACTTCAACACCTCCACGTTTAGAAAATCAATTAACATCTCAATCAATGGACAATTTTTAAATAGTCTTTTCGGTTTAAGATGGGGGTTTTAAATCGATTGTGGAGGCCAAAAGATGATGAAGAAAATTCTTGTAGTAGATGATGAAAGTTCAATTGTAACTTTACTTCAATACAATTTAGAGTTAGCAGGTTTCCACGTTGAAACTGCGAGCGATGGTCTAGAAGGATACAATGCTGTTTTGGAAAGAAAACCTGATCTGATTGTCCTTGATTTAATGCTTCCAAAAATGGATGGCATGGAAGTGTGCAAAGCTTTGCGTCTACAAAAAATTAATACACCAATTATTATGCTAACGGCAAAAGATGATGAATTTGACAAAGTATTAGGACTTGAGTTGGGTGCAGATGACTATATGACAAAGCCATTCAGTCCAAGAGAAGTGACTGCACGAGTCAAAGCGGTTTTAAGAAGGTCGAAAGTATCCAATGAAGAAACAATAGAAAAAGTGAAGGATAAAGCTTTTGAATTTGGTTCATTACGTGTGTATCCAGAACGATTTGAAGTGTTTTTACATGATGAAACATTAGAATTCACCCCGAAAGAATTTGAACTTCTTGTATACCTAATGGAAAATAAAAATCGCGTGATGACACGCGACCAATTGTTAAGTGCTGTTTGGAACTATGATTTTGCTGGCGATACTCGAATTGTTGATGTTCATATTAGTCATCTCAGAGACAAAATTGAAGATAATAGCCGTAAACCAATATTTATAAAAACAATTCGAGGTCTTGGATATAAATTTGAGGAGCCTAAAATGGTATGAAATCTCTTCAAGGGAAATTAATCTTAGCTTTCACATTATTAATGGGTTCGATTTTTGCTGGCTTAGGCATCGTTTTAAGTCAGCTTTTTCCTGTTTATGTGGAGCAATCGGTGAAATCAAATGCCATTGAAAAAGCAGGAGAAATTTCGTTCATAGTAGAACAATCAAATATTACAGTAAATGATGCTCTAAAAGAAGAGATTACTTTGGTACTTTCTAGTGACCCTAATGGTAGCGATTTTTATGATATTCGAAAAAAACTATGGCAGGTATTGTTAATTGTTTTACTTGGTGCATTTATCATAACCATTATGCTTTCCTATCGTCTGACAAAACGTCATGCACAACCTATTGATAATGTTACAGAAGTAGCTATAGAACTTGCTAAAGGTAATTATCGAGCGAGAGCGTATGAAGACGATTTATTAAGTACTGCACAACTTAGTACTTCAATAAATATACTTGCACGAAATTTACAAGAATTATTTAAAGTTCGTGAAATGGAAAAGGAACGATTAAATACACTTATTGAAAATATGGGGAGTGCATTAATGATGATTGACCGGGATGGTCAGATTAGCATTGTAAACAAACCATTTGTCGATCAATTTGATTTTAGTGCACATGACGTTCAAGATGAATTATTTAAAAGTGTTGGTCTACCAGAAGAGTTGGAGAAGTTTATTGATTATGTCTTTTTAATGGAAGCATCTTCCCGTAAGCAAATGACGCTCGTCATTCAACAGGACATAAAACATATGGAAGTATACGGTGCACCAGTTATCGGTGAACATGGACGTTGGTTAGGTGTTGTAATCGTCATGCATGATATTTCTGATTTAGTTAGGCTTGAACAAATTAGAAAAGACTTTGTAGCAAATGTATCCCATGAGCTTCGCACTCCAATTACATCGATTAAAGGATTCTCTGAAACATTGCTTGATGGAGCAATGAAAGATGAGAAGACATTGTTAACCTTTTTAGAAATTATCTATAAAGAAAGCAATCGATTGCAAATGTTAATTCAAGATTTACTCGAACTTTCGAAGATAGAACAACATGGTTTTTCTGTAGATCTTGTTAAAACTAATTTGCAAGAAGTGATGATGCGTGCAGCCGAAATGATGAGTCCTCGTATAGATGAAAAGGACATGACCTTTGTAACGAATATGAAGAGCGATGTGGTTGTTAATGGAGACATGAATCGTTTAATACAAGTGGTAATGAATTTATTAGCAAATGCGATCACATATTCAGCAGAAAAGACTTCTGTTTATTTATCACTACATGAAAGTGAAACACATGGAATCATAATTATTCGTGATGAAGGAATTGGTATGGATAAAAAAGAGATTCCTCGTATTTTTGAACGCTTTTATCGTATCGACCGAGCAAGAAGTCGTAATTCTGGGGGGACTGGATTAGGACTTGCAATTGTCAAACATTTAATTGAAGCTCATAATGGACGAATTTTTGTTGAGAGTGAACCTGGGAAAGGTACCCAATTTAAAATACTAATCCCTAAAAATCAGGCAACTTAACATATTCTTTACATTTCCTTCATGGTAAGTTCATAGTGCTTTGATAAGATATTTAAGAACCCCCCCTTACAACCGCATTTGGCAGAAAAAAGAGTTCTCTTATGAGGACTCTTTTTTCATGGAATAAGAAAGCCTAGCTATGTTGATGTTTAGTAGGCATTACAATGAAATTTTTAGACGTCAAGTTGGAAAATGACGCTTCAATTCGAAATAGAGAAAATATAGAAATATTTGTTGTAACTCGCTTATAGTAGGTAATGAATTATCTGATAGAGGTAAATAATTTATGAAAAACAAGTTTTTGAAACTTTATGAAGATACATACGTAAAAACAACTAGAGAATAGAAAAGGGGGATTCATTTATGAGTGTGAAACGCTTATTATTGACGACAACTTTATCTTTAGTTGGTGTCATTGTAATTATTTCATTATTTACTACTTGGTTTACAGTTGATGAATCTGAGCAATCAGTTGTCATCACATTTGGTAAAGCAGGAGAACCAATTTTAGAATCGGGCTTACATTTTAAGTTACCGTGGCCAATGCAAAAAGTAGAGATTTTGTCTAAAGAAACATTTAGTTTACAGTTTGGCTATAAACAAACCGCAGACGGTGAGATTGAGTCGTTTGATAACGAAACAAAAATGATTACAGGTGATGAAAACATTGTCTTAACAGATTTAGTTGTACAATGGAAAATTACCGATCCAGCAAAATATTTATTTAATGCAGAAGCTCCTAGAGAAATATTGTTAGATGCAACCTCTGCATCCATACGCTCGGTTATTGGGAGTTCATTAATTGATGAAGCTTTAACGTCTGGAAAAGCAGATATAGAAGCTCAAACAAGAGAATTACTTGCTACGCTTATTGAAAAATATGATATTGGTATTTCTATTTTAGGAGTAAAACTTCAAGACGTGGAATTACCAAACGCAGAAGTTCGATCTGCTTTTACTGCAGTAACTGATGCTCGTGAAACAAAAAATACGAAAACGAATGAAGCAAAAAAATATCAAAATCAACGTGAAAGTGAAGCAATTGGGGAAATTGCAGCAATTGCTTCAAATGCTGAGGGTCAACGTACAGCACGTATCCAACAAGCAACAGGTGATGTGGCCGTGTTTAATAAGCTTTATGCAGAGTACCAAGACAATAAAGAAATCACGAGACAACGACTAGTCATTGAAACACTTGAATCAGTATTGCCGAATGCTCAACTTTATATCATGAATGATTCAGGTGAAACGGTGAAATACTTGCCGTTACAACAACCTGCTGCTGCAGTAGTACCACCTGTGACAACTGAGCAAGGAGACGATAACTGATGGATAAAAACAACCAAAACCCATTTGAAAATATAGAACAACGAATCAACAATCACTTTAAGAAAAACAAAAAAATTCCAAAAACGAGTGAACCAGTAAATTTTAAAAAGCACATTAAAAAAATAATTACCTTTACAATCATATTTGCTGTCTTCGTAATATTGATTGCAAATGTTTATGTTGTGAAAGAAAATGAATACCGAGTGGTTCGTCAATTTGGTGAAGTGGTAGAAATTCGATTTGAACCCGGTATTTATATGAAAGTTCCATTCTTGCAAAATGTCACATCACTGCCTCGTTACCAAATGACTTACAACGTGTCAGAAGCTGAGATCAACACGAAGGATAAAAAGCGAATTATCATTGATAACTATGCAGTGTGGCGTATCACGAATCCAAAAGAAATGATTACCAATGCAGGAACATTATTAAATGCAGAAGCACGTATGGAAGAATTCATTTATTCAGTCGTTCGAACGGAGCTTGGTCAATTAGCCTATGATGAAATCATCAATGATGAAAATACATCTAGAGGTAGTTTAAATGATCGTGTTACAGAAAGAGTGAATGAGTTATTAAAAAGTGACAACTACGGTGTTGAAGTGATTGATGTTCGAATGAAACGTACAGATCTTCCTCCGGAAAATGAACAATCAGTATATACACGTATGATTTCCGAACGTGAATCCATTGCACAAAAGTATTTATCTGAGGGTGACGCAGATAAACGTACGATAGAGGCTGCTACAGATCGTAAAGTACAAGAAATGGTAGCGATTGCTAAAAAAGAAGCATCCATTATTACTGCTGAAGCAGAATCAGAAGCTGCAAAAATTTATAATGAATCGTTCTCGAAAGATCCAGAGTTTTATGCTCTATATCGAACACTGGAATCTTACAAGAAAACAATAGGCAAAGACACCATGATTATTTTACCTTCTGACTCACCGTATGCGAAAATTCTTACAGGATATTTAGAATAGTAGAATTGATTAAAGCATCTCTCATGAGGTGCTTTTTTTATGTATAAAATGTAATTTAATGACTCACTGTAGTAATGATTTTAATGGTGTTGTATATCTGACTCTTAATATAGAAAGTATGTAAGTAAAAGTGTTTAGGAGTGATTGTTTTGAAAAGACGATTCATTATACTGTTCAGTTTCTTATGCATGCTCACTTTGTTAATAGGGTGCAATAAAGTAGAAATCGAGCCAGAAATTAAAGTGAAATCAATAATGGATGTTTCGCAATATAGTGGTATTAATCCAGTTGAATTAATAGAAAAGTTAGGACAACCTCTTAGAAAAGATGAATGGGTTTACTACAATTCTAAAGGGGAGAAATATTTGGCAACTTCATACAACTATGAAGTTGAATCCTATCCACTTGAGTTAATCATTATTGATAATGCCGTTGTAAAAATGAATATTCTTACTTTAGAAAATGATGGTAATGAATTTATTATTGATAGTAATAAAGATGTTATAGCATTGGCAGGAGTTATCCCTAGCGACCATATGAAAACGATGATTGAGAATTCCGTGATGTTAAGATACTCATCAATTAGCGATGCAGTAAGCGAAATTTGGGCTACTCTTGAAGGAAAACAAGTACGTTTTATAAGAGTTACGTATAACTCAACATACATTAACTAGAAAATGTACTGATCAAATATGAATAAAGAAGGATGTCTTTTTCTTTTCAACTACCTACATGGTAATATGAAGGGAGATGACGTTTTTTTATTGCGTAGAGGAGTGGAAAAGTTTTGAGCAAAAACAAAGTTTTATTACTAGATGGGAATAGCTTAGCGTATCGAGCATTTTTCGCGCTCCCATTACTTACAAATGAACATGGGATACATACAAATTCTGTTTACGGTTTTACAATGATGTTACAAAAAATATTAGACGAAGAGAAACCATCACATATGCTTGTTGCATTTGATGCTGGGAAAACGACATTCCGGCACTCGACATTTGGCGAGTATAAGGGAGGACGTCAGAAAACGCCTCCAGAGCTTTCCGAACAGTTTCCTTATTTACGTAAGCTCCTTACTGCTTATCAGATTCCTCAATACGAGCTGGCTATGTATGAGGCGGATGACATCATCGGAACTCTTAGTAAACAGGCTGAAGCAAAGGGCGAAGAAGTGATTATTGTCTCAGGTGATAAGGATCTTACTCAACTTTCTTCAGAAACTACTACAGTTTACATTACTAGAAAAGGTATTACAGATATGGAGAAATATACACCTGAACATATCCAAGAGAAGTATGGATTGACACCTAATCAAATCATTGATATGAAAGGATTGATGGGTGACGCTTCAGATAATATTCCAGGAGTTCCAGGTGTCGGAGAAAAGACAGCAATCAAATTACTACTTGAGTATCATTCAGTTGATGGTGTTTATAAAGGGCTTGATACAGTCAAAGGTGTGAAACTAAAAGAAAAACTTGTCGCTAACGAAGAGCAAGCGAAGATGAGCAAAGTATTAGCTACGATTGAGACTGAGGCACCAATTACCATTAGTCTTGAAGATTTGACTTACAAAGGGCCTAACATGGATGAGGTTATTAAAATTTGGCAAGAGTTAGCTTTCAAATCATTGTTGGAAAAAACGACATATGCTCAAGTTGAAGAAATGAAATCTGAAATTACATTCACACAGTTGTCTGAAATAACAGATGAACATCTATCCGATGAAATGGCTGTACATTTAGAATTATATGATGAACAATACCATACAGCTGACATGCTAGGTGTTGCCTTAGTTGATGACACTCATGCGTATTTTGTGAAAGTCGAAGATGCCTTTGCATGTGAATCATTCCGTGAATGGTTAGCTGACGATACCAAGAAAAAAAGACTAGTTGACTCCAAGGCAGCTCTTGCTGCATTTCATCGAAATGATGTCTTGCTCGATGGTGTTGAATCCGATTTTGTGTTGGCTGCCTATATCATCAATCCAGGAATTACGTCTGACGATGTAGCAGAACTTTCTCGCCAATTCGGTTATGGGGACGTATTAACGAATGAACAAGTGTATGGCAAAGGTGCAAAGAAATCGGTCCCTGAAGATGCAGAACTTGGTGAACATGTTGTACGGAAGGCAATGGCTATCTGGAAGCTACGTGAAGTGATGGATAAGAAGCTGAAAGAAAATGAACAATATGAACTTTATCAAAATTTAGAATTACCTTTAGCTACCATTCTAGGGAAAATGGAATCAGATGGAGTTAAAGTGGATCGTCAAACCCTCGTTGATATCGGAGAAGATTTAGCTGGAAAATTAACGGAAATTGAACAAATAATCTATCATGCTGCTGGTGAGAACTTTAACATTAATTCACCAAAACAATTAGGTGTGATTTTATTTGATAAACTTGGTCTTCCTGCTCTGAAAAAAACGAAAACGGGTTATTCAACAGCCGCTGATGTGTTAGAAAAACTAGAGGGTAAACATGAAATAATCTCGCATATTCTGTTGTACCGTCAATTAGGAAAACTACAGTCTACGTATATTGAAGGTCTATTAAAAGAAATTCATAAAGATGATGGGAAGATTCATACAAGATACCAACAGGCTCTCACACAAACAGGACGTTTGAGTTCTACGAATCCAAATTTACAAAACATACCGGTGAGATTAGAAGAAGGACGAAAAATTCGTAAAGCATTTGTCCCATCACAGCCGGGCTGGATTTTATTCGCAGCGGATTATTCTCAAATTGAATTGCGTGTCTTAGCACATATGTCCGATGATGAAGAGTTAATAGAGGCTTTTCAAAATGACTTAGATATTCATACAAAAACGGCGATGGACGTCTTCCATGTGGAAGCAGAAGCTGTAACGTCAGATATGCGTCGTGCAGCTAAAGCAGTAAACTTCGGAATTGTATACGGTATTAGTGATTACGGGCTGTCTCAAAACCTATCAATTACACGCAAGGAAGCGGCTGAATTTATTGATCGATATTTAAAAAGTTTCCCAGGTGTTAAAGAATACATGGATGATATCGTTCAAGATGCAAAACTAAAAGGCTTTGTCACAACTATTTTAAACAGACGAAGATATTTGCCGGATATTACTAGTTCAAACTTCAACTTGCGTGGGTTTGCAGAACGAACTGCGATGAATACCCCGATTCAAGGAAGTGCAGCAGATATTATTAAAAAGGCAATGATTGATATGGCTGCTCGCTTAAAGAAAGATAAGTTACAAGCAAAAATGCTTCTTCAAGTTCATGATGAATTAATTTTTGAAGCTCCGCCAGAAGAAATCTCGATATTAGAAAAAATTGTACCTGAAGTGATGGAACATGCGATTGAACTGAAAGTGCCTCTTAAAGTGGACTATGCGTATGGTTCAACTTGGTATGATACGAAGTAAGGGGGCAAAAAAATGCCTGAATTACCTGAGGTAGAGGGAGTCGTAAACTCCCTTAAACCTGTGGCTACTGGAAAGACTATTGAAAGAGTAACTATTTCACCGGTCTTAGAAGTGTCCCGCAAGGCAGGGAAGCAAGCTATCATCAAAGGAACCGAGCTTGCTGATTTCCAACAAAGACTAGCAGATGCAAAAATCATTCGGATAGTAAGAAGATCAAAGTATATTTATTTTCATTTAGAGAAAAACCAACAAAGTATATTATTAGTGACTCATTTAGGTATGACAGGTGCGTGGTTCTATGTTCACGAAACGCATGAGATCTCAGAAGAGAAATTCAGAAAACACATACACGTAATCTTCCACTTAGACGACGATATGTTGTTGGTGTATACGGATATTCGAAGGTTTGGCGAAATGCGGTTACTTGAATCAGAAGCCCAATTTCCGCCATTATTACGAATGGCGCCTGAACCTTTTGATGACTCGGCATTAAGTTATTTTCTTGAAATGTCCAAGCTTCCTAAATATCAACATAAGTCCATAAAAGAAACGATTATGGATGGCCAAGTCATTTCTGGTTGTGGCAATATATACGCAACTGAAGCATTATATAGCATGCATATTCACCCAGCGAGAAAAGTAAATCGTATTAGTCAAAAAAGACTGATTGCACTTTTTCACACGATTGTCGCAGTGTTAAATGAAAGTATTTTAGCTGGTGGCAGTTCTATTTCAGATTATCGAAACATCAATGGAGAAGCGGGAGGCATGCAAGACCGTTTGCAAATGTACGGCAAGAAACAATGCCCAAATTGCATAAACGCTACAAAACAACTTGTACTTGGAGGACGGAACTCTTGGTATTGTCCTTCATGTCAAAGGTAAAAGGATGATCAATGGATGATTATTGGATTAACGGGAAGTATTGCGAGTGGGAAAAGTACAATTTCAGCTATGTTAAAAGAAAAAGGATTTCCAATCATCGATGCAGACTTAGTTGCACGACAAGTTGTAGAACCGGGAACAGCTAACTTACAAGAAATTGAACGTGTATTTGGACATGTGGTGATGAATGAGGACGGCACATTAAATAGGGATTCTCTTGGTCAACTTATTTTTCATGATCCTGCAAAAAGGAAACAATTGAACGATTTGATGCACCCAGCGATACGTAATGAAATGTTACGCATGCGAGATGAGCTGTTTGAGCAGGGTCAAAAAACTATAATTATGGATATTCCTCTTTTATTTGAAAGTCGCCTTCAACATTTTGTTGATAAAATACTCGTGGTTTCAGTTACTGAAGAGATGCAATTGCATCGTTTAATGAATAGGAATTCTTTATCAAAAGAAGAAGCAGAAACACGAATACAGTCACAATTACCAATTTCCGAAAAAGAAAAAGGTGCTGATGCAGTCATTTATAATAATGGATCAATTGACCAGTCTAAAGTTCAATTAGAGCGTATATTAGCTGAGTGGGACATTTAATGTCCCAATTTCTGAAAAATAGAACATTTCTACATAGCGAATTTACTGTATTACTTAATGTAAATTATGTTATACTATTTCGTGGATAAAGATGAACAGTATAACATATTTGTAGGAGGATTTTCATGCAAGCTTCTATAGCAATTAATGGATTTGGACGTATAGGTCGTATGGTTTTTCGTCAAGCAATTGTTCAAGATGATTTAAACGTGGTAGCAATTAATGCTAGTTATCCAGCAGAAACATTAGCACATTTGATTAAGTATGACACAAATCACGGGACGTTTTCTGGTGAAATTGTGATCGAAGAACATGCTTTAATCATAAATGGGAAACGTGTTCAATTATTGAATGATCGTGACCCATTAAATTTACCTTGGAAAGAAATGGGCATCGATATTGTCATTGAAGCAACTGGTAAATTTAATGAGCGTGAAAGAGCGGCATTACATTTAAAAGCTGGTGCCAAAAAAGTTATTTTAACAGCACCTGGTAAAAATGAAGACATAACGATTGTTATGGGTGTAAATGATGACAAATTAAATATTAATGAACATGATATTATTTCCAATGCAAGTTGTACAACGAATTGTTTAGCACCAGTAGCTAAATTATTAAATGATAAATTTGGTATTGATAATGGTTTATTGACGACTGTTCATGCATATACCAGTGATCAAAATAACCTTGACAATCCACATAAAGATTTACGCCGTGGAAGAGCTTGTGCACAGTCAATCGTTCCTACGACCACAGGAGCAGCCAAAGCAATAGCATTAGTGTTACCTGAATTAAAAGGAAAGCTTCACGGGTTGTCACTGCGTGTACCAACACCTAATGTTTCATTAATTGATCTTGTAGTGGACTTACAAACTGACGTAACAGTCGAAGAATTAAATGCTACATTTATTGAAGCTTCTGAAGGTGCCATGAAGGGCGTCCTTGGTTTCACAATAGAACCACTTGTTTCGATTGATTTCAATTCAAATCCACACTCAGCAATTATTGACGGATTATCGACAATGGTAATGGGGAAACGCAAAGTAAAAGTTCTTGCTTGGTATGATAATGAATGGGGTTATTCAGCTCGTGTAGTCGATTTAGCCAAAAAAGTTGGACTTGCTTTAAAAGTTTATCAAACGTAAAAAAAATTCCTTCCTGCTCCTTGTTTGGAGCAGAAAGGAATTTTTTTTAATTACTTGCATTGTCGATAAATACATCATATAATGTAAATCGTGTACTTTAATTGTACACACTGACTACTTAAAGGGTTAGGACCTCTTTGGACTAACTTTCCCCCGTGGTAGTCGACTTTAAGAATTCTTCAAATTTCTTAAATTCTATATAAGGGGGAAACGAACCATGCAAACGATGGAAACAATGGGACGTCATGTTATTGCAGAACTTTGGGAATGCGAATTTGACAAACTAAACGATGTTAATTTTATTGAACGGACATTTGTAGAAGCAGCACTTAAAGCAGGAGCAGAAGTACGTGAAGTAGTATTTCACAAATTTGCACCACAAGGTGTAAGTGGAGTAGTGATTATTTCAGAATCACATTTAACAATTCATAGCTTTCCAGAACACGGTTATGCAAGTATTGATGTATATACATGTGGCGATTTAGATCCGACAATTGCTGCTAAATATATTGCTGATGCACTTGGATCACAAACTAGTGAAATGACTGAAATTCCACGCGGTATGGGTCCTGTTACAGTGGGTAAAGCTCGCGTAACAGCACTTGCATAATAACTAGACTCTAAAATGAGTAAGCAGAGGAAGAAATTCCTCTGCTTTTTCGATTTTTATGAAGTTTTTTTGATATACTAGGAATATAAAACGAATGACTAAATTCAGGAGATAAAAATATGAGATGTCCAGCTTGTCAATATAACGGAACGCGCGTCGTGGATTCAAGACCGGTTGACGATAGTAAAGCAATACGAAGAAGAAGAGAATGTGAAGAATGCGGGTTTCGCTTTACTACATTTGAAAAAGTAGAAGAAATGCCATTGATTGTTGTAAAAAAAGATGGTTCACGCGAAGAGTTTAGCCGTGAAAAAGTATTGAGAGGTCTTATTCGGGCATGTGAAAAACGTCCTGTTTCACTCGATGCTCTTGAAGAAGTCGTATTTTCAATTGAAAAAGATTTACGTCGTATAGGGAATTCAGAAGTGAAATCTGAAGATGTTGGTGAAATGGTTATGGACCGATTAGCAATGATTGATGAAGTCGCGTATGTACGTTTCGCTTCGGTGTATCGTCAGTTTAAAGATATTAACGTGTTTATTGATGAATTAAAAGAATTATTAAAGAAAAATCCACAAGACAAACAGTAAGGAACAGGAGGGCGATGTTGCATGCAACTTTTATTTAAAGAACTTCAACCAGTAGATAGCTTCATCATCCAAATGCCTCATCCACTTGCTGACACAGATCGCCAACTTGTGACCATGTTGTATAAACCAATTATAGGCTCCGATGCTATGAGCCTATACTGCACTTTATGGGCAGAATCAGACAGTCAAATAACTGAACAATTATCACATTATTATTTAATGGATGTTTTAAATATGTCCCTAAAGAAAATATTTGATGCACGCGTTGCTCTGGAAGCCATTGGCTTGATGAAAACGTGGAAAAAAGATGATTTAGATAAGCGCATGTTTATTTATGAAGTAGTGGCCCCACTCGATGCTGCCTCGTTCTTTAGTGAACCGATTTTAGCCACGTCATTATACAGTGTCATCCATGAAAAAGCATATCTTCGGGTAAGAGAACGATTTATGAAAAAGCAAGCTTTGCAAGGGGGTTACGAAAACGTCTCAAGAGACTTACAAGACGTATTTAAGAGTAACCATGACTACACTAAACTCGGGCATATCTTTGATCCTGTTCAACTGGATCAAGCAAGCCGACCAGAAAAATTCCCTTTTTATTCAATGGATTTTGATTTTGATTTATTAAAATCGGGTTTATCTGAAGTTATGATCCCTTCTAATGTTCTAACATTACCTGTAAAAGAAATGATTGCGAAAATGGCTTTTTTATATTCGCTAAATGCAATTGATATGCAAAAGGTTCTAATGATGGCCATTGATGATCAAAATCGTATTACAGAAGAACGCTTAAAAAAAACAGCTGCTGATTATTACAAACTATCTATTTCTTCTAAACCACCTCGACTTACACAAAAATTAAAACAACAGAATGAAGTGGATACTACAGAAATAAAACTTTCTAAAGATCAATCTTTGATTAAGTATTTAGAAGAAACTCCACCATTAGAAGTTTTGAGAGAAATCTCAAAAGGTAAGGAACCACTGCCGGTGGAAGTCGAATTAGCGAATGAACTCATCTTTATATATGGTTTTCCGCCAGCTGTAATAAATGTATTATTACAATTTGTTTTGATCCGCGCGAAAATGAAATTAAATAAGAATTATGTGCACAAAATTGCAGCCCATTGGCAGCGCGAAAATATTCAAACTGCCGAGCAAGCCATAGAAATATCAAGAAAAGAACATGATCAATATGTTGATTGGCAAAATACAGAAAAAACTGCAAAGACTCCATCTTATAAACGCAAAAATACACAACGAGATGAGAAAGTACCTGATTGGTTTTATAAAGCAAAGGAAACACGCTCATCAAGACAAACGGTTGAGAATGAGGTAACTGAAGATTGGGAAGAAAAAAAACAACAGTTGCTTAAAAAACTCGGCGTAACAGAGGGGCAGGCCAAAACTAATGGAACCAATAAGTGAGACATTAAAACGTGTTGTAAATGCACCAGCATTTTCGGAGCGATATGAAAAAATGAAAATAGAAATTCTTGAAAACAGAGGAGTACAAGAATTTCTAGCAGCAAATCCAGAAGTCGTAAATAAAAGCATGGTTGATCGTGGGCTTGGAAAACTTTATGAGTATACTTCTCAAAATCATGACTGCAATAACTGTGAAAACGTGGCAAACTGTCATAACATGATGAAAGGTTATGTGCCAAAACTAACGATTAATCGTGGATTGATTGAATTGGATTATTCTAGATGTCTGCAAAAGACCATTGAAGATGAACGTCGTGAAGTGTCTGCGATGATTTCGAGTATGCATATGCCAAAAGACGTTATGGAAGCAAGACTTTCAACGGTTATTTATGATCACAACACACGTGTAAATTTAGGGAATCACGCTAGTGCTTTTATGGAAGAAGTAAAAGCTACTGGGAAAGTACCTTCAAAAGGTTTTTATATTTACGGAGAGTTTGGCGTTGGGAAATCCTATGTATTAGGCGCTATGGCGAATGAACTCGCAGAACAAAGAATCAAAACAGTTCTCGTTTATGTTCCGGAGTTTCTGCGCGAGATGAAACATGCAATTCAAGATCAATCTCTTCAAGAAAAAGTTGACTATGTGAAAAAAGCGCCTGTTCTCATGCTAGATGATCTAGGTGCGGAATCTTTATCGACTTGGACACGAGATGAGATTCTAGGAACGGTTTTACATTACAGAATGGCTGAAAATTTGCCGACCTTTATCACTTCTAACTTCAGTTACGAAGGGTTAGAAGACCACTTAACCCTAACGGGAAAAGGGGAACTTGAGCTTGTAAAAGCTGCAAGAATTATGGAGAGAATTCGTACGACCACCATCCCAATAAAGTTAAGCGGGAAAAATAGAAGAGACGGATAAAGTAAAAAGAGTGGAGAAATCCACTCTTTTTACTTTTTTGAATAATTAGAAAATATTAAATTTGGGGATATGTTATTGACAATCTCTATATCACATTTATAATTGAGATTGAGAATCGTTTTCAATAAGGATTCATCATAATTTTTAGGGAGAGACATTCAATGAAAAAAGTACTATACTTATTTTTGACGTTAGCATTGCTAGTATTATCAGCTTGTGGCAACGATTCAACATCTAAAAGCACGACGAACGATACAAAAGATACAAAAGAAACCACTGAAAGCAAAGAAGTAAATCTATATACAGCGCGTCATTATGAAGTAGACGATCAGCTTTATGCAAAATTTGAAGAAGAGACAGGGATTAAAGTTAACCTTATTAAAGGTGATGCTGACGAATTACTTGAACGAATTAAACGTGAAGGAGACGCAACACCAGCAGATTTATTCTTAACTGCTGATGCTGGACGTTTATATCGTGCAAAAGAGGATGGTCTATTACAAGCAGTTTCAAGTGATTTATTAGATCAGCAAATTCCTGCTAACTACCAAGACAAAGACCAAATGTGGTATGGTTTAACTAAGCGTGCTCGTGTTTTGATATATAACAAAGAAACTGTAAAACCTGAAGAATTATCAACATATGAAGCATTGACAGAAGAGCAGTGGAAAAGCCGTGTCTTGATTCGTAGCTCTGAAAACATCTATAATCAGTCTTTGGTAGCATCGTTTATTGGAATTAACGGTGAAGAAAAAACGAAAGAATGGGCTAGAGGACTTGTAGCAAACTTTGCGCAAACACCTCAAGGTGGCGACCGCGACCAAGCAAAAGCAATAGCAGCTGGTATTGGTGATGTAGCTATTATGAATTCTTACTACTTTGGTCAAATGTTGAATTCTTTGGAACCAGAAGAAGTTAAAGTAGCAGAAGGGTTAGGCTTATTCTTCCCTAACCAAGAGACAACAGGTACACATGTAAATGTAAGTGGAGCTGGAGTCGTGAAAACATCTAAAAACAAAGACAATGCAATTAAACTTCTTGAGTTCTTATCAGCTCCTGAAGCCCAAAGTACGTTTGCAGAAGCAAACTATGAATACCCAGTTAACGAATCAGTAGAACCTTCTGAATTGCTTAAATCATGGGGCGAATTTAAAGAACAAGATATTTCATTATCTGTTCTTGGCGATAACAATGCAAAATCAATTTTAATTTTTAACGAAGTTGGTTGGAAATAATCAAATAAAATGCCCTTGTTACGACTATTCGTAACAAGGGATTTCTTGCGATTGGATAAGAGGTGTTGAGACGTGCAAAGAAAACTAGCGAATGTAAATATGTGGACGGTATCAGCAGCAATCATTATGATTCTATTATTTTTGCCAAACTTAACGATTGTAAAGGGAATTTTTACACCTTCCAATGAAAACTGGGCACATATGAAAGAATTTGTTATGGGATCTTTTATAAAAACGTCTTTTATCCTTATTAGTGCAACAGCTATTTTGACTATTATTATCGGCTTAAGCTTAGCTTGGATCATTGTACAATATGATTTTCCTTTGCGACGATTTTTAAAGTGGACGCTTATATTGCCACTATCAATTCCTCCTTTTATTGGTGCATACACGTATCATGGGATTGTCAACTACACAGGTGTTGTTCAAACAACACTACGTGACCAATTTGGCATGAATCTGAATCAATCATACTTTGATATTATGAATTTGCCTGGTGCAATTTTTATTTATACGATGTTTTTATATCCGTATGTGTATACGATTACACGAATTTTCTTATCTCAGCAATCTGCTTCTCTAATAGAAAGTGCTCGAATGTTAGGGAAAGGTTCTTGGCGTACTTTCTTTCAAGTTGTAGTACCGATTTCCAGAGTTTCTGTCATTGGTGGAGCAAGTTTAGTTGTTCTGGAAGTGTTAAATGACTATGGTGTTGTAAAATACTTTGGCATTCAGACGTTTACAACGGCGATTTTTCAATCCTGGTTTGGTTTAGGCGATATTGAAACGTCAATTAAACTTGCTGCATCACTTATGGGGTTTGTAATTATAATCTTAATGATCGAAAAACTATTACGAGGTAGACGTCAATACAGTTACTCAACGACCAAAGTGCGACCCTTACAACTCATTCAGTTGAAAGGTTTGAAAGCACTTTTAGCTACTAGTTATGGATTAATTATTTTAAGCTTAGGCTTCTTTATTCCAATAGCTCAGCTTATTGATTGGACAATCTTAACGTTTGGTACAATTCCAATAAGTGAATTCATGTCCTATGTGAAAAATTCAGTTTTAGTTGCTGGAATAACCGCAACAGTTATTATTATTTTTGCATTAATTGTTGGGAATTTCAGTCGCTTAGTACATGGGAAAGTAGCGAATTTGTTGCCTAAATTATCGATTCTCGGTTATTCTATACCAGGAGCGGTCATTGCTGTTGCTGTTGTCACAGCATTTATCGGACTTGATCGTTTTTTAGCACCTTTGTATCAACTGATGGGTATTAGTACAACACTTGTACTAAGCGTAAGTTTAATTATGTTAATTTCTGCTTATATTATTCGATTTTTCGCAATTGGTTATAATTCCATCGAATCTGGATATGATAAAATTGGAACAGATTTTAGAGACGCCTCTAGACTTCTCGGTGTCGGTCTGACAAAAACATTTTTCAAAGTTGATTTACCTATGTTAAAAGGAGCCATTATTAGCGGGTTTCTATTAATTTTTATTGATATCTTGAAAGAAATTCCGTTAACGTTAATTTTACGTCCATTTAATTTCGATACGCTCTCTACGAAAGCATTTCAATATGCAAGTGATGAAAAAATCATGGAAGCTTCGCAAGCTTCGTTATTAATTGTTGGAATAAGTGCCCTGGCTATTTATATTTTCTATAAGTTTCTAGAAAAGGAGCGTGATTGATATGTTTATTTCCATTAAAAATGTTTGTTTCTCGTATCCAAATACAGAATCTGTAGCGCTTGATCAGTTTTCAATGACTATTGAAAAAGGTGAAGTGATTTCAATATTAGGTAGAAGTGGTAGTGGAAAAAGCACTATTTTGCGTATCCTTGCTGGACTTGAAAAGCCAACAAAAGGATCTTTAACAATACAAGATGAAATAGTTTTTGATGACAATACATTTTTACAACCAGAAAAACGCGGAATTGGCATGGTTTTTCAAGACTATGCATTGTTTCCTCATATGACCGTAGGTGAAAATATTCTATTTGGTTTATTCCAATTGAAAAAAGCACAAAAGAAAAAGCGACTTAAAGAAGTTTTAGAATTAGTTGAACTTGAAGATTACGAAAAACGCTATCCACATCAATTGAGTGGTGGTCAACAACAACGTGTTGCGATTGCAAGAGCAATCGCGCCGAATCCACACTTGATTTTGCTAGATGAACCATTTAGTAATTTAGATGCAGAACTACAGGTGAAAATTCGAAAAGATTTACGTGAGATTTTGAAAAAAGCAAACATCACTTCTATCTTTGTGACACATGATGAAAACGATGCACATGCACTTGCAGACCGTATTGTAAAATTGAAAAACGGATGCATTGATTTAATTGGTAGTCCATGTGACATACTTGGGACCACTCCTTACCCCACTCTAGATTTGGATCCCATAAGTGAAAAACGAGAATTAGTAACCAATTAATTAGTAATTAGTGTTGCATTTAAATTACTGCAAGAGTAAGATATCAACATATGAATAATGAAATGCCTAGAAGAGGACAACAATGATCTGTACGACTTTTTAGAGAGAGAAGCCATGGCTGAAAGCTTCTTAAGTACGATAGACATTTACCACCTCGGAGCAGCAACAGTGAACAATCTTAGTAACTGTTGACGGTTACGGCCCGTTAGCCGGCTCAAAGCTTCATCTTTTTAGTCTTGTGACTATCGAGAAGGAAGAAGGGTGGAACCACGAACTCAAACCTCGTCCCTTTCATAGGGCGGGGTTTTTTCTGTTCAATTTTTTAAGAAATAATTGTATTGAGAATTCAAAATAGAGCATAAAATCGTAATTTTATCGGTCTTTTTTGAACTACATCTAAAAAGGAGTGTTCAACATGTCAGAAACAATTAAACTGAAGTTTCCAGATGGTGCTGTAAAGGCTTTCCCAAAAGGCACAACAACAGAAGACGTGGCAGCGTCAATCAGTCCTGGATTACGTAAAAAAGCATTAGCAGGTAAATTAGATAATCAACTAGTGGACTTAAAAGCACCACTTGAGAATGACGGAGAGATTGCAATTGTAACTCCTGGATCAGACGAAGCATTAGAAGTGTTACGTCACAGCACGGCTCATTTACTAGCTCAAGCTGTAAAACGTATTTACAAAGATGTGAAATTAGGTGTAGGCCCTGTTATTGAAAATGGATTTTACTATGATATTGATTGTCCAGAACCGATTACAAAAGAAGAATTAATAATAATCGAAAAAGAAATGAAGAAAATCATCAAAGAAAACATTGAAATTGTACGTCATAATGTGTCTCGTTCTGAAGCATTTGATAAGTTTAAAGATGATGAATATAAAGTTGAATTATTAGAAGCTATTGCTGAAGATGATCAAGTATCAATCTATGAACAAGGCGATTTCTTCGACCTTTGTCGAGGTGTACATGTACCTTCAACTGGTAAGTTAAAAGAATTTAAATTATTGAGTGTAGCTGGTGCATACTGGCGTGGAAACAGCGACAATAAAATGTTGCAACGTATATATGGAACTGCTTTCTTTACAAAAGAAGAGCTATCAGCACATTTAGTTATGCTTGAAGAAGCGAAAGAGCGCGATCATCGTAAAATCGGAAAAGAATTAAATTTGTTCATGAATTCACAAAAAGTTGGCCAAGGTTTGCCAATGTGGTTACCAAAAGGTGCAACAATTCGTCGTATTATCGAAAGGTACATCGTCGATAAAGAAGTGAAGCTTGGTTACGATCACGTGTATACACCTGTAATGGGAAGCGTGGAATTATACAAAACAAGTGGACACTGGGATCACTATCAAGAAAACATGTTTCCTGTGATGAAGATGGATAATGAAGAATTAGTACTTCGTCCAATGAACTGTCCACATCATATGATGATTTTCAAAAACGGAATTCATTCGTATCGAAACCTTCCAATGCGTATTGCTGAGCTTGGTACAATGCACCGTTATGAAATGTCAGGAGCCCTCACTGGACTTCAACGTGTTCGTGGTATGACGTTAAACGATGCACATATTTTTGTTCGTCCAGACCAAATCAAAGACGAATTTAAACGAGTAGTTCAATTAATCATTGATGTATATAAAGATTTTGACTTAAATGATTATTCATTCCGAGTGTCATATCGTGATCCCGAAGATAAAGAAAAGTACTATGATGACGATGATATGTGGCACAAAGCTCAGTCAATGCTAAAAGAAGCGATGGATGAACTAGGCTTAGATTATTTCGAGGCTGATGGGGAAGCTGCTTTTTACGGTCCTAAATTAGACGTAATGGTGAAAACGGCATTAGGCAAGGAAGAAACTTTATCAACTGTTCAACTAGACTTCCTATTGCCAGAGCGATTTGATCTGTCGTACATTGGTGAAGATGGAAAACAACATCGTCCAGTTGTTATCCACCGAGGAGTCGTTTCAACAATGGAACGTTTTGTAGCCTTCTTAATTGAAGAATACAAAGGCGCATTCCCAACTTGGTTGGCACCTGTTCAAGTACAAGTAATTCCTGTATCAAACGAAGCACACTTTGACTATGCAAAAGGCGTCATTGAAAAATTACAAGCAGCAGGGCTACGCATCGACATGGACGATCGTGAAGAAAAGTTAGGGTATAAAATTCGTGAAGCACAAATGCAAAAAATTCCTTACATGCTGGTACTTGGAGACAAAGAGATGGAAAGTGGTTATGTAAATGTTCGTAAATACGGACAGCAAAATTCAGAAAGTATCTCTTTTGATGAGTTCCTTTCACGTATTCAAAAAGAAATTAGCAATTAGTGGTTGACAGTTTTAATTTGGAATGGTAATCTTATAAAGGTTATTGAATACAAAAGTTTGTGGTATAAGAAGAGGCTGCCCGCTTCTCACCTGATTGACACTAGTAGTTGTTGACAGGTCGGCACACGATTAAACGTAACGTACAGTGTTGTACTTGCATATATCGGCGGGCGGACATCTTACATGTCCGCCCGTTTTTTTATTGGTCCGGAACGGCGTAACTAACTCAGGGATTTACCTAACTGAGAGATATGCCCAAACCATGTATTCGCGACACTACCTGGAGGTGGATTACTATTAGCAAAGACATGTATGTAAACGATGGCATTCGCGCACGTGAACTTCGAATTATCGACCAAAACGGAGATCAATTAGGAGTAAAAACGCGCAACGAAGCGCTTGAAATTGCCGCTAACGTTAATTTGGATCTTGTCCTTGTGGCCCCTCAAGCCAAGCCACCAGTCGCTCGTATTATGGACTATGGTAAATTCAAGTTTGAGAATCAAAAGAAAGATCGTGAAACTCGTAAAAATCAAAAGATTATCATATTGAAAGAGGTTCGTTTGAGCCCAACAATTGATGAGCATGATTTCCAAACGAAATTACGAAATGCAGTTAAATTCCTTGAAAAAGGTGACAAAGTCAAAGCTTCTATTCGCTTTAAAGGTCGTGCGATTACGCACAAAGAGATTGGCCAACGAGTATTAGATCGTTTTGCAGAAGCTTGTGCTGAAGTATCGACGGTTGAGCAGAGACCGAAGATGGATGGCCGTAGCATGTTCTTGGTTCTTCAACCTAAGAACGAAAAAAAATAAGATCGACGAACAGTTTAGGAGGAATTCCACATGCCGAAAATGAAAACTCACCGTGGCGCTGCTAAGCGTTTTAAAAAGACTGGTTCTGGAAAATTAAAACGTGCAAGTGCTTACCGCAGTCACTTATTTGCAAACAAGTCTACTAAAGCTAAACGTAAGTTGCGTAAAGGCGGATTTGTTTCTTCAGGAGATTACAAACGTATCAAATCACTTATCGCTTACATGAAATAATACATGAAATTTAATCAGCAGGAGGTAATGTTATGCCACGCGTAAAAGGCGGAACAGTGACGCGCCAGCGTCGTAAAAAAGTTATAAAATTAGCAAAAGGTTATTATGGTGCTAAAAGTTTATTATATAAAGTAGCAAACCAAGCAGTTATGAAATCAGGTATGTATGCATACCGTGACCGTCGTCAAAACAAACGTGACTTCCGTAGATTATGGATTACACGTATCAATGCCGCGGCTCGTTTGAACGGTCTTTCTTACAGCCGTTTAATGCACGGTTTGAAATTAGCTGGAATCGAAGTTAACCGTAAAATGCTAGCAGAATTAGCTGTTACAGATGCGGCTTCATTCACGCAATTAACAGACGCTGCAAAAAAAGCAATGAACAAGTAAATTCTAATACTTAAAAGACTGATGGATTTTCCATCAGTCTTTTTTTTAGATAAACAACTATAAGTTTTTGCGAGTAATCCCTTCTCACTTGGAGTAGCTATGTATAGCTCTATGTAATGGCGCCTTAAACTTTTCTTTTCACTCATTATTTTTGCAGGAGGAATTTTATGATACATATCATTTTCATTGGCTCTATAATTATCATGTCAATTATTGCTTTTTTCACCATGGGTCATGACAAATCAGCAGCAAGAGCTAGTAAACGACGTGTGCCAGAACGCACTTTGTGGAAACTCGCTATATTTGGCGGAGGTTTGGGTGCATACTTAGGAATGATTATCTTTCGCCATAAAACGAAACATACGTCTTTTCGCATTGGCTTTACTTTACTTGCCATCGCTCAAGTAGCCTTGATGATTTGGGCAACTCCATTGTTAAAAGAACTATAAAGTACATTGCAGTTTGATTTCTAATAGAACAACCAAATACCGCAACAGAAAAAACCCGACATAGTTACTTCTAAGTCGGGTTTGCTGATCATTCAGGTTTCATTAAATCTTCAATGGGATTTTTCCAGCTAATATCAGCATCTGGGTAGTTCATTAAAATTTCTTTTTCCAAAAACAAGAAATCATCACGAGTAAAGCCTTGTAATTTCATCGTATCTTTGGCCCAAACAAAAATAGAGACCACTTCAAATGCATTATCTGTCGTACCTAGATATTTTTCTCCTTCAAATAATGCTCCCTTAAAGGAAATAAAGAAATTCTTCCGTACATTTTTAACATCATCATAAAAATAATACGAACCTTTCTCATAAGACTCATCCAGTTTTCGCTTAGGATCCATTAAGTAAACAATTCCACGATAAAATAAATAAATAATAAGAGAGATAATTAAAAATCGAATCAATACAATAATCATAAATAACCCCCTTTGGGCAGACGTGTTACTATGTATACGGATGAACAAATCCATTGGTTTCAAGATTCATCAAATTAATTATTTGGAGGCATTTGACATGCACTTACAACAACTTTTTAAAATGCAAAAATCTCTCGACACATATATTCAATCTGAAAAAAATATTACAAATGATGTATTTTTGGAAAAAGGACTAGCATTGCTAGTTGAACTTGCTGAGTTAGCTAATGAAACAAGATGCTTTAAATTTTGGAGCGAAAAAGGACCTTCCGAAAAACATGTCATTTTAGAAGAATATGTAGATTCAATTCACTTTTTATTATCTCTTGGAATAGAAAAGAATTTAAATGACTTAGAAAACTGGCCAGTTCATCAACAACATAAGGATGAGTCATTAACCATGTTATTTATACATACACAAGACTCCATTAATCAATTTTTACAGATTTCTACGATAGACAATTATGAGAATGTATGGTCGTGGTATGGGGCAGTTGCATCAAAACTTGGATTTTCGCATGAAGAAATCATACAAGCATATTTTGATAAAAATGAAAAAAATTATGAGCGCCAACGGTCAGGTTATTAACGAATATTTTGAAAATTGTACACGTTTACATTATAATGATATCTGTAGATATATTTAGGAGGGCGAAATAATGACAAAGCTAGACGCAACACTTACAATGCTAAAAGAATTAACAGATGCTAGAGCAATTCCGGGTAATGAACGTGAAGCTCGCGATGTAATGAGAAAATACATAGAGCCTTTTGCTGACCGTATGGATACGGACAACTTAGGTAGCTTAATCGCTGAAAAAGTTGGCGATGCTAATGGGCCCAAAATTATGGTTGCTGGACATTTAGATGAAGTCGGCTTTATGGTTTCACAGATTGATGACAAAGGTTTCTTGAAGTTTCAAACGGTTGGAGGCTGGTGGTCACAAGTAATGCTAGCTCAACGAGTAACAATCGTTACGCGTAAAGGACAATCGATTACAGGTGTCATCGGTTCGAAACCACCACATATATTAACTCCTGAAGCGCGTAAAAAACCAGTGGATATAAAAGATATGTTTATTGATATCGGTGCATCTTCTAAAAAAGAAGCTATGGAGTGGGGCGTATTACCTGGAGATATGGTAACTCCATATTTTGAATTTACTGTAATGAACAACGATAAATTACTTCTAGCAAAAGCATGGGACAATCGCATAGGTTGTGCGATTGCAATTGAAGTATTAAAGGCTTTGAAAGGGGAGGACCATCCGAATATTGTTTATGGTGTTGGGGCAGTTCAAGAAGAAGTAGGATTACGTGGTGCACGTACTGCTGCTACAAAAATTAAACCCGATATCGGCTTCGCAGTTGACGTTGGGATTGCTGGGGATACACCAGGAATTACTTCAAAAGAATCAACAAGCAAAATGGGTGATGGTCCTCAATTAGTATTGTTTGATGCATCTATGGTTTCTCATAAAGGTCTTCGAGATTTAGTGGTAAATACGGCTGAAGAAAACAATATTCCTTATCAGTTCGAATCAATTCCTGGTGGCGGAACAGCTGCTGGAGCCATTCACTTAACTGCCAATGGAGTGCCTTCGTTAGCAATTGGTGTTGCAACTCGCTATATTCATTCGCATGCAGGTATATTACACCGAGATGATTATGAAAATGCAGTAAAATTAATTGTTGCAGTTATCAAGAAACTAGATCGTGACACAGTAAACAAAATTATATTTGATTAACATAAGTTCCTTAAAAGTATTACTAATGGTGATGGATATACTATTTTTTGATGAAAAGGAATAGCTTATTGAAAGCTAGTAGCATTAACCATTGTTACCTCTCTTAATTAAATGCCTTTAAATATTTATAGTTTAAGCGTAGTCTTCTGACTACGCTTTTATTGTGCGATTTTATACTATCTTTTTGTTATATCAATTGAAAACAAAAAATGGGATAAGTCTATTAATTAAGCCCGTCAGCCTAAAAAATTTTACTATCATTTAATATGTTATAGAAGTAAGACAAATTACGGATTTAATTGGATACCCATGTGGAGTCTACTAACAATCCGAGAGAAAGGAGGTGTAATTAATTATGAAATCATACCAGATGGAATTAGGGAAGTTAGATAGATGTGACTGTTTAAAGTGTCGTAAAGCAGTAGTGAAATTACAATGTAAAGATGATTTTAACGAAAAAAAATGGGAAAAGAAACAAGGTTGTAATTGTTCGAAGTGTCGTGAAGTAGAGATTAAAATTGAATGTAAAGACGACTGCCACGAAAAGAAATGGGATAAGGAACAAGGTTGTAATTGTTCGAAGTGTCGTGAAGTAGAGATTAAAATTGAATGTAAAGATGACTGCCACGAAAAGAAATGGGATATGAAACAAGAATGTCATTGTTTCAATTGTCGTGAAGTAGTAATCAAAATTGAATGCAATTGTCATGAAGTCGAGATCAAAATCGAATGTAAAGATGGCTATCACGAAAAGAAATGGGATAAGAAAGAATGTAATTGTTTCAAGTGTCATAAAGTAGCGATTAAAGACGAATGTTTCGATAACAAGTGTAAAGATTACTGTCCTCAAAAGAAATGGTGGAAAGAATACTGTTTTTAAAATAGATACAAAAATGACTGTGACAAAAGTACAACACAAATTACATGCAAATAGTAGAAATAGACAAAGAAAAATCATCTATATGATTTTTCTTAAGTGTCATGTGCTTATTTTTGAAGTAGTAGTGATTGAAATTTGTCATGTATCTTATACAGTTGGATTTATATTATTATATCCAATTGATTAGCCAGTAATCTTAGTAGGTCAAATACGTTAACAGCTGTAGGAATTAGCAAGACATTAGTAATTGCTGTAAAATTGGGAAAGCGTCTTATCCAATTAAAGACGCTTTTTTTGTGTTTAAATTAATAAAAATACGCTTGCATTTATAAATATGCATAGTTATAATAGGTAATACATATTTATATTTAGGGGTGATTGTTAATGAAATTATTAGAATACGTTAATCTTGAAGTGGTTAAGAGTATAAAAGGAAAAGACTTATTAACTTGGTTTGATTATTCGTCTAAAGAAGTAAAGGAATTGTTAGAGTTGGCGGTGCATCTAAAGAGTTTAGCAAAAAGCGATGTACATCCTCCTTTGCTTGAAGGAAAGACAGTCGGGCTCATTTTTGAAAAGCATTCAACCCGAACACGTATTTCATTTGAAGTGGGAATAAATCACTTAGGCGGAAGAGCAATTTATATGCATGCTAGAGATTTGCAAATAGGACGTGGTGAGCCCATTTCAGATACAGGAAAAGTATTATCAGGATATTTAGATGGTATTATGATTCGTGCCAATTCACACAAAATGGTTGAAGAGTTGGCTCATGCCGCAACCATTCCTGTTATCAATGGATTAACAGATCTTTATCATCCATGCCAAGCATTAGCCGATTTATTAACGGTTCACGAAGTCAAAGGTTACTTGCCAGGTCAAAAGTTAGCTTATGTAGGGGATGGCAACAATGTGGCACATTCACTCATTATTGCCTGTGCTCATCTTGGAGTTGATGTATCAATTGCCTCGCCAGTCGGGTTCGAAGTAGACAGTAGTATATTAGCAAAAGCTCAACAACTGGCAGTTTCAAATGGATCGACAATAACAACGACCACTAACCCAATCGAAGCTGTAAAAAATGCTGATGTCATTTACACAGATGTCTGGACTAGTATGGGGCAAGAAGAAGAAACAGCAGCGCGACTACTAGCTTTTGAGGGCTATCAAATAAATGATGAACTCGTCAAACATGCAAAGTCAGACTATTTATTTCTACATTGTTTACCTGCTCATCGTGAGGAAGAAGTGGCAACATCGATTATCGATGGTCCACATTCAAATGTATTTGACCAAGCAGAGAATCGTTTACATGCACAAAAGGCCATTCTTGCATCCGTCTTTTCATAAACAAAGAAAGTTCCTGAGAAATCTGTCAGGAACTTTTTTTGTGTGCAAAAGTGAGGAGGCTAAGTTTCTGCAGTGAAAAATTCATATTAATAAAAATGTTACTGATTATTGACAAAAAGTTAAGTATACATTACATTTAGTGTAGTATACTTAACATGAAAGAAAGGAGTGACCTGGATGCTCCATAACAAAGTTAAAGAACTACGTGCGCGTTTTGGATTTACGCAAGGGGACTTAGGAGAGAGAGTAGGGGTCACCAGACAAACAATTGGTTTTATAGAAAAAGGCGATTTTTCTCCATCAATTACTTTGGCTTTAAAAATGGCAAGAGAGTTTGAAATAAAAGTTGATGAATTGTTTTGGTTGGAAGGAGAGAAGAAATTATGAAAAAAGACTTTCGTGTACAGTACCCACTATGGCAAATGGCATTTATTGTACTGTTTGGTTTTTTTGTTTTTAGTGTAACTAGTGCTACTACAGAATTAATTAATAGTACTGACGAATTTAGTTATTCATTTGAATTAGCTACCCTCGAATCTTTGTTAATGTTTGGATCCATTTCCTTAACGCTTGTCTTGGGAGCAATATTTGCATCTAAAATAGCTAAACATAACAAACAACACCCAACTCAAAAACTAACGATGTGGCAAATTCGTCCCTTAGAATTCCTAGAGCAAGATGAAGGGATGACACATATTACGAGAAAAGCAGCACAAAAAGTTTACACATTCTTCGTGTGGGCTCTTCCAGCACTGGCGTCCATTTACTTACTATTTGAATTGTCCAGATTTTGGATGATTATTGGCATATTAATTTTAGCTCTTATGCAATATATAATCTACTACTTAGAAGTTCGTAAACATTTGCAGGAGGTCGAGGATTAATGTGGGAATATTTTTTAGTTTTTTTAGGGGCAGCTATTCCTTGGCTCGAAATAGCGTTAGTCATACCTGTAGGAATTGTAGCTGGATTATCGCCGTTTTGGGTGATGGTTCTTGCATTTACAGGAAATTTATTAACCGTAATTATTGTCATCATTGGCTTTGATAAAATTCAAGTTTGGTGGATGAAACGACAAGAAGCAAAAGGCAAATCGTCATCTAAGCGTTCTGAACGTGCGAAGGAAATTTGGAGTAAATATGGTTTGCCAGGACTTGCACTGCTTGGCCCTATCTTAATTGGTACTCATATTGCTGCATTTATTGGCATGAAGCTTGGTGCAGATAAAAAATGGACAACCCTATGGTTAACCATTAGTATCGCTCTATGGACATTAACATTTGGTATTTTAACCGCACTTGGTTTTGATTTCTTTGTTAAAGAGAATTAAAATAAGAAAAGTCTCCGCGTTAAACGGAGACTTTTCTTATGATTTAAACGTTTGTTCCAAATGCTTCAATACGGTTTCTTTTTCTGGTTCAGGAGCGGTCTGCCACCATTTTTCAAAAAACACACCAAGCCCTGGAAGCAAGTGTTCTTCGCCACGTTTAATGGCATCTTCAACGACGTCACGAATTTGTGAAGCATCGTTACCAATCATGTTGGCTGTAATAGCATCTCTAATTTGAAAGTCCATAATTTCTCCTCCTCACGTTTTCATTTTGTGCCCCGCTCTCGCCACTTATACATGAATTTGATACACTTAAAAGAAAAAGGTGGTACAACTAGAAATGAAACGCATAGAATCATCGCAAAATGCACAAGTAAAGCATTGGAAAAGACTTATTACCGTCCGTAAAGAGCGAGACAAATCAGGAGAATTCTTAGTTGAGGGATTCCATTTAGTTGAAGAAGCGTTGAGAAAACAAGAGTCCGTTTTAGCACTTATTGTAAGAGAAGGAATGACCATTCCAAAAAACTGGAATGTTGAAGAAATTGAAATTATTGAAGTAACAATGGACATAGCTAAAGAAATGGCTGAAACTGAACACTCTCAAGGAATTTATGCACATTGTAGCCAATCAACAACGACCAAAGAACAACAACAATCTTGGAAAAAGCTTCTCTTTATTGATGCTGTTCAAGATCCAGGCAATGTTGGTACAATGATTCGTACAGCGGACGCTGCAGGACTAGATGCAGTTATTTTAGGAAAAGGATCAGCGGATGCTTTTAACCCGAAAACCGTCCGATCTGGTCAAGGTTCACATTTCCATATTCCGATTGTAAAAGGCGATTTATCTGATTGGGTACAAGCATGCAAGTATAAAGATATTCCTGTATATGGAACTTCTTTAGATGATTCAGTTGTCTACAACCATATCGAACCACAACCACAATTCGCATTAATTATGGGTAATGAAGGTAGTGGATTGTCACAACAACTGCTCCAACAAACGGATATGAATTTAAAAATCCCATTAGTAGGACAAGCCGAATCATTAAACGTAGCAGTTGCTACAGGGATTCTTTTATACACATTAATACCTAATCAAGTTGAATCTTGATGAAAAACTGAATTAAGTTTATAATAGAAAGTAATTTGATATGCTAAAAGCTTTGACCGGGAAGAGTAAGTGAAGTCCTTTTATTAAGGAAGTTTGCACCAAGACTGAAAGTGCAAATATAAAAGTTTCATCGAAGTTCACCCCGTTAGTTGCCGCCAGGACCAGCAGTTGCTGTAAAGGTGTGCCGGTGAAGAGCCGTTAATTCAATGAAGTGATTACGTCTGGAAACTCAGCGTAGTAATCAGGGTGGTACCGCGAAAATAGTTCCTCGTCCCTTTTTCAGGGGCGGGGTTTTTTATTTTTTTAGAGGGAGGATGTACAAATGCAACAACAATTACAACAATTAAAACAAGAAGCGATTAGCAAAATACAATCCGCTTCAACTGTAAAAGAACTTCAAGACGTACGTGTAGCATATTTAGGGAAAAAAGGACCGATTACGGATTTATTAAAAGGCATGGGGAAACTACCGGCTGAAGATCGTCCTAAAATGGGTGCACTTGTAAACGTCATTCGTGAAGAGGTAACTTCAGTTCTTGATGAGCGTCTTGTTGTATTAGAAGACTTTGCAATTCAACAACAACTAAAAAATGAATCAATTGATGTGACATTACCAGGTCGTCCTGTAAAAACAGGAAATCATCATCCTTTAACACGTGTTGTAGAAGAAATTGAAGACTTATTTATTAGTATGGGATATGAAATTGCTGAAGGTCCTGAAGTGGAAAAAGATTACTACAACTTCGAAGCATTGAATTTGCCAAAAGGGCATCCAGCTCGTGATATGCAAGATTCATTCTACATTTCAGAAGATATATTACTTCGAACACATACCTCACCAGTGCAAGCACGAACGATGGAAGCTAAAGGCGGGGAACCAATTAGAATTATTTGCCCTGGAAAAGTGTACAGACGTGATAACGATGACGCGACACATTCACACCAATTCACTCAAATCGAAGGTCTTGTCATCGGTGAGAACATTCGCATGAGTGATTTAAAAGGTACATTATCTGTGTTTGCTAAGAAAATGTTTGGTGACGATCGTGAAATTCGCTTACGTCCAAGTTTCTTCCCATTTACTGAGCCATCTGTTGAGATGGATATATCTTGTTTTAAATGTGGTGGAAGTGGCTGTAACGTCTGTAAAAAAACAGGTTGGATCGAAATTTTAGGTGCCGGTATGGTGCATCCAAATGTATTAGAAATGGCAGGTTACGATTCAAAACGTCTGTCAGGATTTGCATTTGGTATGGGACCAGAGCGCATTGCTATGTTGAAATATGGAGTGGAAGACATTCGTCATTTCTATACAAATGATGTGCGATTCGTTTCTCAATTCCACCGAACTGAAGTGTAAGGAGGAGATCACATGCTAGTTTCTACAAAATGGTTAGCAGATTATATCGATACAAAAGGATTAGCTCCAGCAGAGCTTGCAGAGATGATTACGCGATCAGGCATAGAAGTTGATGCTGTTATCGATCGCTCACATGGAATGACTAACGTCGTTGTTGGTCATGTAGTGGAATGTGGAAAGCATCCAGAAGCAGATAAATTATCCATATGCCAAGTTGATGTTGGGGAAGAAATGACACAAATTATTTGTGGAGCACCAAACATAGCTACTGGTCAAAAAGTTATCGTGGCACGCCCAGGAGCGATATTAGCCGGAGGCATGAAAATTAAAAAAGCGAAACTTCGTGGCGAAGAATCAAACGGTATGATTTGTTCACTTCAAGAGCTTGCAATTGAAGGGAAGCTTGTACCCAAAGCGTATGCTGAAGGAATTTATGTATTGCCAGCTGATACACAAACGGGTGCAGATGCACTTGAAGTTCTTGGGTTACATGATACGGTACTAGAACTAGGTTTAACGCCAAACCGTGCAGATGCTATGAGCATGTTAGGTGTGGCATACGAAGTTGGAGCGATTCTTTCTGAAGATATGAAGTATCCTGAAATTAACTATACTTCATCAAATGAAGTAGCTGAAAATGTCTTAAAACTTCGTGTGGAAGACTTGGATGCAAACCCAATGTACGTTGCAAAAGTAGTGAAAAATGTAAAAATCGGTGAATCTCCATTATGGTTACAACAACGTTTGATGGCTGCAGGAGTGCGACCACATAATAATGTTGTTGACGTGACCAACTATGTGTTAATGGAATATGGTCAACCACTTCATGCATTTGATTACGATAGTCTAAAAACAGGTGAAATCGTAGTACGCGCAGCACGTCAAGGTGAAAAAATCACCACATTGGACAATCAACAACGCGAATTACAAGCCCATCATTTGGTTATAACAAACGGTCAAGAACCTGTAGCGATTGCAGGAGTTATGGGTGGCGCTAATTCAGAAGTACATGAAGGCACGACAACCGTAGTTATTGAGTCAGCATACTTCAAACCCGCTTCTGTTCGTCAAACATCAAAAGACCATAACCTACGCAGTGATGCAAGCTCTCGTTTTGAAAAAAGCGTTGATCCGAATCGTGTTGAAGCAGCTGCAGAGCGTGCAGCACAACTGATTGCTGAACTTGCTGGAGGAGAAGTCCTACAAGGCAGCGTTAAAGTTGACGAACTGGATAAATCACAAAAAGAAGTAGTGGTTTCGCCAGACTTCATTAATAATCGTTTAGGTATGAAAATTTCTTTAGAAGAAATGACAGCTATTCTAAGTCGTCTAAAATTTGATTTCGAAGCAGCAAATGGACAGCTTTATATTCAAGCACCCACACGTCGTCAAGATATCCAGATTGAAGAAGACATCGTGGAGGAAATTGCTCGTATTTATGGCTATGATGAAATCCCATTAACACTTCCTGATGGTGAAATAACGCCTGGTGGGTTAACTCCTTATCAAGCACAGCGCCGAATCGTTCGCAACTTCATGGAAGGTGCAGGCTTGCATCAAGCAATCACCTATTCATTAACATCTAAAGAGCTTGCGCAAAGCTTTGCGTTAGAAACAGCACCTGTGACTGAATTATTAATGCCTATGAGCGAAGAACGAAGTACCCTTCGACAATCATTAATTCCACATTTACTCGAAGCTGCCACTTATAACGTAGCACGTAAAGCAGATGCAGTGACATTATTTGAAACAAGTTCTGTATTCTTAGGTGAAACAGCTGAAGGTCTTCCTCACGAAGAAGAACATGTAGCGGCAGTTTTGACAGGTAAATGGCTTGACCATAGCTGGCAAGGTGAACGCAAAACAGTAGATTTCTTTGTGTTAAAAGGAATTATTGAAGGCTTGTTTGCAAAACTAGGATTAGACAAACATCTGTCATTTGAACAGGCGCAAGTAGACGGTCTACACCCTGGTAGAACGGCGACAATTAAACTAGCGGACCAGTCAATCGGTGTTGTTGGACAAGTACATCCAACTGAACAAAAGAAACGCGATTTAAAAGAAACATATGTAATGGAACTGAACATGGCTAAACTATTAGCTTTCTCTCTAGAACCATTATTGTACACACCAGTACCACGTTTCCCATCTATCTCACGCGATATTGCGTTAGTCGTTGAAAGAGCTAAAGCGGCTGGCGAATTAGAACAAATTATTCGTGGAGCGGGTGGTAAGCTATTGAAAGATATCCGAGTTTTTGATTTATACGAAGGCGAGAAAATGGAGCCAGGTCAAAAATCTGTAGCATTCTCTCTAACTTACGAGGATCCAGAACGTACATTAACAGATGAAGAAGTCGTAAAGGCTCATTCGAAAGTATTAAAAGCTCTTGAAGTAGAAGGTAACGCACAACTTCGAGGATAAACCACAGGAAGAAGAGGGAGAACTAAACCTCTTCTTTTTTTATGTTATAAGAAAGTGAAAAATACTTTCTTTATTCCAACAAGCAATCTTGAGAGAGGTGTGAATCTGGTCACTATTTGAGTGTTATGAAGTATCTGTAAGTCCATAAAAAAGTATTTCCATACTATAAAGTGTCTCGGCATCGTTAAAATTCTAAAGTTCTTAGGGCTAGCAATAGCTCAGTTGTAATTATTGGCGGTGACGTTGTAATTATGGAAGGTGACGTTGTAAAATTAAACCTTCACGTTGTAATAGTAAAGTTTTGGGAATAAATTAAGTGATTAAAAGGTAACAATTGGTGGATATTCAATGGGGAATCTGGTAAACAAGTGAGTAGTTGTGACATGTGGAAATTAAGTTAGAAAAAGGGTATGGCCAAATTAGTGGACCCAAAGAAGCAATCTAAAGTGACACGGAAATTGTTGTCGACATCTTGGTAACGTCACGCTAGTTAGAGAAATTCAGACCTGTTCACGTGATGGTTGTAGGAGAGCTAAGGCCTACCAGAAAAGAAGACTAGAGATGTGACGTTGTCACATCTCTAGTCTTCTTCTTTAGTGAAGTAGGTTTGCCGTCAACAGCGATCAGAAAATCCAAGTCGCTAAATCCTTTTCCAGCTGTCACTCAAATTACTGGGTCAGTTCAATTTTTGTCCCGTTTTTCTTGCAAATAAAGATGTTAGATTCTTTTTTTCTTAGCAATTGCCATGGCTTTCCCTGTATTCGCAAAATGTTTTTTCGTAATTGACGTTAAATAGTCTTCACCTTTAGATAATAAAATTTGTGCTGCGACTTCATCTACTTTAAAACCAGCACCTTTTGGTATAGTGACTCCAGCTTTTTGACTGAGCTTATCCATCTCTTCTAAAAAGGCAACGCGTGCTAAAATGGATGCAGCTGCCACTGATACATGAAGTTGTTCAGCTTTAGTTGAGAACAATACATTTTCACGAATGATTTCTTTTTCAGCTTTTATATGATTGTAGTAAATGCCTCGTTCTGCAAACTGATCAATTAATATAAACTCAGGTTTATCAGGGGCAATTTTAGTGAGTACATGTTTCAAGGCTTGATTGTGTAACAGTGCTTTTATTTTTCCTTGTGACCAGCCTGAAGCTTGCACGGTGTTGTATTTTTCATTCCCAAGGACCAGGATGTTGTAAGTCAGTGATGTTTTTAAATCAGGCGCCATTTTGCGCATAAGGTCATCCGTCAGCATTTTTGAGTCTTTGACACCTAAGAATTGAATGAGTTCGATTTTATCCGCAGGCACGTAACAAGCAGCAACTGTCATAGGACCAAAAAAATCACCAGTTCCAGTTTCATCGGAACCAAGGACTGATTTCAAGGCAAACCCTTCAGGTAAAGTATCACCTTTTGTCGAGCTGACTTTTTTACCTGCTTTTTCTTGTACTGTTCCCCAACGCATTGCTTCTCGACTTGCACCTCCACCTTGAAACAATACTTTCCCAGACTTGTAAACAGTAATAGATGTGTCTGATAGTTTCGCAGCAAAAACCACACCCGGTGCGTTTCTTTGAATTTTGTTTTTTAAATAATAGGACATGACGGTTTTTAGTTGATTAGTAGATAATAAAAGAACTTCGTTTGACATGAACACTTTCCTTTCTATGGTTCATTATTCACAACTGTATCCATTTCATGGTATGATACATATTAGGATTTTGATGAGGAGGGAAACCTTTGTCAGAGCAACATAAAATACGCGTTTCAGTAGATATTTATGGACAAACATATATGATGATGGGTTCGGAAACGAGCGGGCATATGCGTCTAGTTGCATCTATGGTTGACGATAAAATGAGAGAAATAAACACTCATAATCTATCATTAGATAGTTCTAAATTAGCTGTTCTAACAGCACTTAACGCAATGCATGAATATGTTAAAATAAAAGATCAAATAGAACGATTAGAAGAAGAAATAAAAATGTTAAAGGGCTGAATAAATGTTAGATTTTGTGATTTTACTACTATTATTAATAGGATTAATTGTGGGTGCTAGACGAGGTCTAATCGTCCAATTGTTACATATGACGGGATTTATTATTGCACTCATCGTGGCCTATACTTATTATAAACCACTTGCTGAGAAATTTGTGTTGTGGATTCCATATCCTGCAGTTGACTCAAGTTCAAGGCTTACATTTGCAATTGAGAAACTTGATTTAGATCAAACGTTTTATCAATTGATTGCATTTGCACTCATCTTTTTTGTAATCAAATTTGCTTTACAACTTGTTGCTTCCATGTTTGACTTTCTTTCGTACTTACCTGTATTAGGATTTATTAGTAAGATTGCAGGAGCAATTTTAGGATTTATTGAATTTTACATACTGTTGTTTATTTTAATTTATGTATTTGCTTTATTACCAATAGAACCTTTCCAAAGTTTAATTGAAAACTCCAATTTAGCGATTTTCATGCTAGAAAACACACCATATTTTTCTGATGCGGTTAAAAATTGGTGGTACATCTATACTGAGTAGTGACTTCTCTCTTCCTGAGAGGAGTTTTTTTTAAGAGGATGTTCAAAAAGTCCGCTTAAAATAGCTGTCGTATCACTTCGTTGGCTTGCTTCTCCGCTCCTCACGTATCAAAACCATACGCTGCGGTGCTCGAAGACTACGCCGCCTCGACCTACTCGGCTCTTTTAATGCTCCTTTTTGAACAGGGATTTAAATGACTGGAGGAATCGTTATGAATAAAAAAATTATTATCCGAACCTTAGAGAAAATTGCTTTATATATGGAATTAAAAGGTGAAAACCCATTTAAAGTGTCTGCTTTCCGAAAGGCGGCTCAAGCACTTGAGCTTGATGCAAGAAGCCTTAGTGAAATGGACGATGTGACGAAATTAAAAGGCATTGGAAAAGGAACTGCCGCAGTAATTGATGAATTAATTGAAACAGGTAAGTCATCCGTATTGCAAGAGTTAGAAGAGTCTGTGCCAAGTGGTTTATTACCTCTATTAAAACTTCCTGGTCTAGGTGGAAAGAAAATAGCGAAGTTATATCAAGAACTTGGTGTCGATTCAGCCGAGTCTTTAAAATTGGCTTGTGTGGATGGAAAAGTTCAAGCATTAGCAGGTTTTGGTGCAAAAACACAAGAAAAAATCATGAAAGAATTGGACCAATTTGAATCAAGACCAGATCGTTTACCCATTTGGCGTTTAGAAACGGCTGTGTTAGTGATTGAAGATATTATGAGTAAAATCACACAGATTGATAAATTCTCAGTGGCTGGTAGCTTTCGTCGTGTAAAGGAAACGAGTAAAGATCTCGATTTTATTATCGCAACTACAGATATTGTGGCAGTGAGAGAAGCTTTATTAAAAGAGTTACCCGTAACTGAAATTATTGCAGCTGGAGACACAAAAGTTTCAGTAACGATTGATTATGAAGAATTAATTGATGTCGATTTCCGTTTAGTGGAACCTGTAGCTTACATAACTGCGCTTCATCATTTTACGGGATCAAAAGATCATAATATCAAGCTTCGTCAAATAGCTAAATCTCAAGGAAAGAAAATCAGTGAATATGGAGTGGAGCAAGAAGATGGTTCAAATCAAACATTTGACTCAGAACAAGACTTCTTCGCTCATTTCGGACTTCCTTATTTTCCGCCCGCTGTACGTGAGGATTCTAAAGAATTTGACCGTCAAGAGGATTTGAAAGAACTCATACAGGTGGAATCAATAATATCGGATTTGCACATGCATACCACACAGTCAGACGGGGCTCATACATTGCGCGAAATGATTGAAGCATGTGTGGAAAAAGGCTACACACATATGGCCATTACGGATCACTCACATTATTTACGCATAGCAAATGGCTTATCTGCAGAACGCGTACGTGAACAAATTAAAGAGATTCGACAAATTCAACAAGAGTATCCAGAGATTCAAATAATGGCGGGGACTGAAATGGACATATTACCGGATGGTTCGCTTGATTTTGATGATGACCTCCTAGCAGAGCTCGATTTTGTCATCGCATCAATTCATTCAAGCTTTAGTCAACCACAAGAAAAAATTATGGAGCGATTATTAACGGCAATGAAAAATCCCCATGTCGATATGATAGCGCATCCCACAGGACGTATTATTGGAGTACGTCCAGGCTATAATCCAGATGTGTCACAATTAATTAAATGGGCTGCAGAATACGGCAAAATCCTTGAATTGAATGCAAATCCGCATCGCCTTGATCTAGCTACAGATTATTTAATAGAAGCACAAAACTTACAAGTACCCATTGCCATAAATACAGATGCACATGCTATTGATCAATTAAGATTTATGAATATTGGTGTAAAATATGCTCAAAAAGCATGGTTAAAGCAAGACCTAATTGTTAATACATGGTCTTATGAAAAGTTGAAAAATTTCTTGAAATAAAGGAGTGTTTTGAATGATAACAAAACGCGCATTGAAAACACTTGAATTTGATAAAGTGAGAGCTCAAGTAGCCAATTTTTGTACATCCTCGCTAGGAAGTGCACAGTTAGATGTATTAGAACCTTCCATCATTTTCGATGAGGTCGTGAGATTATTAGATGAAATGGATGAAGGGTTATCACTGCTACGCGTACGTGGAAATGTACCGATGGGTGGCATATTTGATGTGCGTGGACATGCAAAACGTGCACAAATTGGTGGGATGCTAAGTCCGATTGAACTAATGGAAATAGCGAGTACCATTCGTGCCAGTCGAGTATTGCGTCAATTTTTTGAAGCGGTAGAAGAAACTGAAGACATTAATATTCCATATTTCATAGAACGCAAACAAGCAATACCAATCTTAACTGCACTCGAACACGAAATCATTGCGTGCATTGATGATAATGGGGCAGTTTTAGATAGTGCGAGTATCCAACTACGCACGATTCGACAACAATTACGCTCACAAGAAAACCGTGTACGTGAAAAGTTAGATGGCTATATACGCGGGAAAAATGCTTCGAAAATGTTATCGGATACGATTATAACTATACGAAATGATCGTTTTGTAATCCCAGTAAAACAAGAATACCGTGGAAACTATGGTGGAATTGTTCATGATCAATCTTCATCTGGGCAAACCTTATTTATTGAACCGGCTGCAATAGTACAAGCGAATAATGAAATACGTCAATTGAAAATGAATGAAAACGAAGAAATAGAACGTATTTTGTTGATGTTATCACTTGAGGTTCAAACTGTAGCTCATGATTTATTTGGTGTAGTTCAAATTCTAGGGGAAATTGACGTTATTTTAGCGAAAGCGAAATATGGTCAAGCAAATAATTGCACAAAGCCAGTAGTCAACGAAAAAGGAATGATTCGGTTAGTGAAAGCCCGTCATCCTTTGTTAAATATAGAGGAGGCAGTTGCTAATACGATTGAGTTTGGCGATGACATTACTGCTATTGTTATTACAGGACCAAATACAGGTGGTAAGACCGTTACACTTAAAACAATAGGACTGTGTACATTAATGGCTCAAGCAGGTGTTCCGATTCCTGTATTAGATGGTTCTGAAATTGCTGTATTTGATCAAATTTTCGCTGATATTGGAGACGAACAATCCATTGAACAAAGTTTAAGTACATTTTCTTCTCATATGGTGAACATCGTTGATATATTATCTAAGTTTGATGAGCAAAGCTTGGTATTATTTGATGAACTTGGAGCAGGGACTGATCCACAAGAAGGTGCTGCCCTTGCTATTTCTATTTTAGATGAAGTTCATGGCAGAGGTGCTCGTGTCATGGCAACGACTCATTACCCAGAGTTAAAAGCTTATGGCTTTAATCGACCAGGGGTTGCGAATGCAAGTGTTGAATTTGATGTTGAATCATTAAGTCCAACATATAAGTTGTTAATTGGCGTTCCTGGTCGAAGTAATGCATTCGAAATTTCAAAACGACTAGGGTTACCGGCACATATTATTAAACATGCACAGTCATTTACCGGCACAGATCGTCACGAAGTTGAATCGATGATTGCTTCGCTTGAAACAAGTCGAAAAAAATCTGAAAAAGATGCTGAGCAATCCGCTGAATTACGCATCGAATCAGAAAAGATTCGAGAAGATTTGACAAATCAATTACAACAACATGAAGAGCAAAAAGACAAACTCGAACAAAAGGCAAAAGATAAAGCACGGAAAATTGTCGAGGAAGCAAAAAGACAAGCTGAAGGCATTATTGCTGAACTTCGTAGTATGCAAAAAAATGCACAATATGTAGTTAAAGATCATGAATTAATCGATGTACGGAAACGTTTGGAAAAAGCAGCACCTGAAAACACTGTATTAAAAAAACAACAACAAATTAAAGAGCGTGAAAAAACCCTAACACAAGGTGATGAAGTCAAAGTCTTAAGTTATGGTCAAAAAGGTATCTTGTTGGATAAAGTTTCAAGCACGCATTGGACAGTTCAAATTGGTATTTTGAAAATGAAATTAGATGAATCTGATTTACAATACATCAAACCAGAGAAACAAAAGCAAACTTTCGCAATGACTCATGTGAAGGGTCGAGATACATACGTGAAACTAGAATTAGATTTGCGTGGGGAACGATATGATGATGCGGTTTTAAGAGCTGAGAAATATATAGATGATGCAGTGTTGTCTAACTACAACCAAGTATCAATTATTCATGGAAAAGGTACAGGAGCATTAAGACAAGGAATTCAACAGTTTTTGAAGAAACATTCTCGCGTGAAAAGCTATCGATTTGGTGAATCAAGCGAAGGTGGACATGGTGTGACGATAGTGGAGTTGAAATAAACTAGACTTTTCCATCATTAATATTGAAAAAACTCATTTAATTGAAACTTATGAGCATTTCATTCGTAAAAGCTAGAAACGATTTAAGGAGTAAACATTATGGTAGCTATGAATTTTTGGGAACACCCATTAGTGGAAACAGCCGGGTATTTTAGTGTGGTTGTGTTGTGTTTAATTGTGACGATGGTTTTATTTGAACTCGTAACGAAATATAAAAACTGGGAAGAGATTCAAAAAGGAAATATGGCAGTAGCTATGGCAACAGGTGGGAAAATTTTTGGGGTGGCGAATATTTTTCGCTATGCAATCGACAATCATAATTCACTACCTGAAATGATAGGGTGGGGCTTATATGGGTTCTTTTTACTCATAGTCGCTTATTTTTTATTTGAATTTTTGACGCCAAAGTTTAATATTGATCAAGAGATTAAAAATGACAATCGATCTGTCGGGTTTATTTCTTTATCGATTTCTGTCGGTTTATCATTTGTCATTGGTGCAAGTATTTCATAGGAGCGGATTATATTGGAAAAACTAGCAAAAGTATTACTCGTTGTATGTATCGGATTTATTCTAGTAGGCATCCTGTATTTATACGTACAATAAGAAAACGTAAAAGTTGCAAGATTTCCTTAGCGTCGAAGTAACCGTAGGAGTTCAAGTGAGCAGCGGATACAAAAACACAGCAAGGTTGACTGTAGAAAAAAGAGAAGTGAGAGGTGACTTTTGTCACCTCTCACTTCTCTTTCATTCTCAAGGTTATAATGCAGTGGGTTTGCTGTCCAATGCAATTCGAAAATCTTAGTCAATTAAATAGGTAAAAAAGCGTAATCATTCTTACCATTTTTATTAATATTGCATGGGACATGTAAATTATCCCATGTTTTTTTGTTATTTTATTGTAAGCGGATTCATATTTCTCTATAATGAAGAATAGGAATATTCAAACGATTTAAAAAAAGGAGGAAAAAATATGACGGCAAAACCGTGGTTAGCTCAATATCCACCAGAAATCCCACACACGTTAACATACGAACCTATTCCAGTTCAGGAATATTTGACACGTGCTTATCAAAGTTATCCGGAAAAAGTAGCTATACATTTTCTCGGGAAAGACGTCACGTATCAAGAACTCTATGAATCTTCTTTAAAGTTTGCTAATTATTTAAGGTCAATTGGAATTGAAAAAGGCGACCGTGTTGCTATTATGTTGCCAAACTGTCCTCAAAATGTCATTGGCTATTATGGGATCTTGTATGCAGGGGCAATTGTAGTTCAAACAAACCCTCTTTATACTGAGCGTGAAATTGCCTATCAAATGAAAGACTCTGGGGCAAAAGCGATTCTTTCACTTGATATTTTATTCCCACGTATTTCAAAGGTGATTAAAGAAACGAATTTAGAAAATATTATTATTACGGGTATTAAAGATTACTTACCATTCCCGAAAAATTTAGTTTACCCATTTATACAAAAGAAACAGTATGGTTTTACTGTAAAAGTGGAACATCGAGGCATGAATCACTTGTTCCCTGAAGTCATGAAAGTAGGGAAGGCAGAAAAAATTGAAGTTCCTTTTGATTTTGAAGAAGATATTGCAATTTTACAATATACGGGCGGAACAACCGGATTCCCGAAGGGTGTTATGTTAACTCATAAAAACCTAATTTCAAATGCTACCATGTGTGATGCTTGGCTTTATCGTAGTGAAAAAGGGAAAGGAACAATTTTAGGAATCCTACCATTTTTCCATGTATACGGTATGACAACCGTATTAATCTTATCTGTAATGCTTGGAAATCGAATGGTTCTATTACCGAAGTTTGACGTAGAATCAGCGCTGAAAACAATTCACAAACAAAAACCTACATTATTCCCTGGTGCTCCAACGATATATATTGGATTATTAAATCATCCAGACATTGGAAAATATGATTTATCTTCAATCGAAGCTTGTTTAAGCGGTTCTGCACCTTTACCGGTAGAAATCCAAGATAAGTTTGAAAAAGTGACAGGTGGTAAGTTAGTAGAAGGATATGGTCTTACGGAGTCTTCTCCAGTGACACATGCTAATTTTGTTTGGGATAATGAGCGTATTAAAGGCTCGGTTGGGGTCCCTTGGCCTGATACTGATGCTGGAATTTTCCAAATGGATTCAACGGAGCCAATGCCTCCAGGTCAAATCGGGGAGATATGTGTCCGTGGTCCGCAAATTATGAAAGGCTATTGGAATCGTCCGGAAGAAACCGAACATACGATGCGGGATGGTTGGTTATTAACAGGCGACTTAGGATATATGGACGAAAAAGGTTTCTTTTATATAGTCGATCGAAAGAAAGATATGATTATTGCAGGTGGTTTTAATGTGTATCCTCGTGAAATTGAAGAAGTGCTGTATGAACATCCTGCAATTCAAGAATGTGTAGCGGCCGGAGTACCTGATCCTTACCGCGGAGAAACTGTTAAAGCTTTCATTGTCCTAAAAGAAAATCAACATGTATCAGAAGAAGAGCTGAACGCATTTTGCAGGGAGCATTTAGCAGCATTTAAAGTTCCGCGAATCTATGAATTTAGAAAAGAGTTACCAAAAACAGCAGTAGGTAAAATTTTACGACGTACATTAGTTGAAGAAGAAAAAGAAAAAATCATAAATGCCAGTGCTGCTACTACAACGTAACATCTCTTGACAACAGTGATTCATCAGTCTAAGATAAAATTGTGAATGAATATTCATTCACAATTTTATTTTTTGGCGGTGATATCTATGAAACGAGACAAACCAAAGTTCAAACAAATAATCGATGCAGCAGTTGTTGTGATTGCGGAAAATGGGTATCACCAAGCCCAAGTTTCTAAAATCGCTAAACAAGCTGGCGTCGCCGATGGAACCATCTATTTGTATTTTAAAAATAAAGAAGATATTTTAATATCTGTGTTCCAAGAAAAAATGGGTTTATTTGTTGAAAACTTAAAAGGCATTATTAATGATGGCACAACATCATCAGATAAACTACTGAAAATGATAGAAAATCATTTTAATGTATTAGGTACAGATCACCATTTAGCAATTGTTACTCAGTTAGAACTGCGTCAATCTAATATAGAAATTCGCTTAAAAATCAATGAAGTATTAAAGGAGTACTTAATGTTACTCGACGATATTTTAATTGAAGGAAAAGAAAATGGTGAATTTCAAGAAGATTTAGATATTCGCCTTGCTAGACACATGGTCTTTGGTACAATTGATGAGACTCTTACTACTTGGGTTATGAATGAACAAAAGTATGATTTGATGAGTTTAGCACCAAAAGTTCATCAACTTTTACTAAGAGGTATGAAAGCATAAGTGAGAGGATGGATATGTATGGAATTTTTGAGTTGGACTGTAGAAAATTATGTTGCGAAAGTAACGATCAATCGACCACCAGCAAATGCATTATCACGCGCCCTTATTGTCGAAGTAAACGAATTAATGAATGCAGTTGAACATGATGACAGCGTTCGTGTCATCGTCTTACACGGGGAAGGTCGTTTCTTCTCAGCAGGAGCAGATATTAAAGAATTCACTCTAATTAATACAGGAGAAGAATTCTCAGCTTTATCTGCAAGCGGACAAGAAATATTTGAACGTCTTGAACGATTCTCGAAACCTGTCATCGCCTCTATTCACGGAGCTGCTCTTGGCGGAGGACTTGAACTTGCTATGAGTTGTCACATGCGAATTGTATCTAACAATGCTAAACTAGGATTACCTGAATTACAGCTAGGTTTGATTCCTGGTTTTGCAGGTACTCAACGTTTACCAAGATTAGTAGGTATGCCTAAGGCAGCAGAGATGTTGCTAACAAGTGACACAATTAGTGGTGAAGAAGCCGTTCAATGGGGTTTAGCAAACCGTGCGTATGCAGAAGAAGAAGTGCTTGCTAAATCAATGGAATTGGCTACTAAAATTGCGAAGAAGAGTCCAGTTGCGATGAAAGCTGCAATTGAGATGCTACAATACGCAAAATCATACGCTTATGATGAAGGTGTGAAAGCTGAAGCACAATCTTTTGGAACCGTTTTCGTATCTGAAGATGCTCAAGAAGGAATTTCAGCTTTCATTGAAAAACGCGAACCATCATTCAAAGGAAAATAATGACAAGTATTGGGAGGTCTGCAACATGAATATTTATGTGTTGGTAAAACGTACATTTGATACAGAAGAAAAAATTGTCATTTCAGGTGGCCAGATTCAAGAAGACGGCGCTGAATTTATCATTAATCCTTACGATGAGTATGCGATTGAAGAAGCTATCCAAGTTCGTGAAGCACACGGTGGCGAAGTGACTGTATTGACAATGGGTGGAGAAGATGCACAAAAGCAACTTCGTACAGCACTTGCAATGGGAGCTGACAAAGCTGTTCTTATTAACGTAGAAGATGACTTAGATGAAATGGACCAATTTACAGCTGCTCAAATTTTAGCGGATTACTTGAAAGATAAAAACCCAGACTTAATTTTAGCTGGAAACGTTGCGATTGATGGTGGATCTGGACAAGTTGGACCACGAGTAGCTGACTTATTAGATATCAACTATGTAACAACTATCACGAAATTAGAAATTAACGGAACACAAGTTAGTATCGTTCGTGATGTAGAAGGCGATTCTGAAATGATTGAAACATCATTACCACTTTTAGTTACAGCTCAACAAGGGTTAAATGAGCCTCGTTATCCTTCTTTACCTGGGATTATGAAAGCGAAAAAGAAACCTCTTGAAGAAGTTGAATTAGATGATTTAGATATTGATGAAGATGATGTTGAAGCGAAAACGGAGACAATTGAAATTTACTTACCTCCTAAAAAAGAAGCAGGTCGTGTATTGCAAGGCGATCTTTCAAACCAAGTACAAGAATTAGTAGAATTACTTCGTAAAGAAGCAAAAGTCGTTTAATCGAATCTAAAGATTTGTAATTGGAGGGAAACACATCATGTCAAAAAAAGTAATCGTATTAGGTGAAGCACGTGAAGGTGCTTTACGTAATGTATCTTTTGAAGCAATCGCTGCAGCGAAGAAGATTTCAGGTGGTGGAGAGATTGTAGCTGTTCTTTTAGGAGACTCTGTTCAATCTCTAGCAACTGAAATGATTCATTATGGAGCAGACCGTGTGGTAACTGTTGAACATCCACATTTAAAAATATATACTTCTGACGGTTACAGCCAAGCATTTATGGCAGTAGTTGAAGGTGAGAGTCCAGATGCAGTTGTTTTCGGACACACAGCACTCGGAAAAGATTTATCACCTAAAGTAGCAAGTAAATTAAAATCAGGCCTAATTTCAGACGTAACAAGTATCGAAGGCGAAGGTTCAGATGCTGTATTTGTTCGTCCGATCTTCTCTGGTAAAGCATTTGAAAAAGTGAAAATCAAAGATGGTATTGATTTCATAACGGTTCGTCCTAACAACATTGAGCCATTAGCTCACGATGATAGCCGTACAGGGGATGTATCATCAGTATCAGTTGAGATAAAGAACCTTCGTACAATAATTAAAGAAGTTGTTCGTAAATCAACTGAAGGCGTGGATTTATCAGAAGCGAAAGTAATTGTAGCTGGTGGTCGTGGCGTTAAGAGTGAAGCTGGTTTTGAACCATTAAATGAATTAGCTAGAGTATTAGGTGGAGCAGTTGGAGCATCTCGTGGAGCATGTGACGCTGACTACTGTGACTACTCTCTTCAAATTGGACAAACAGGTAAAGTGGTAACACCTGACCTATACATTGCAGCAGGTATTTCTGGCGCAATTCAACATTTAGCAGGTATGTCTAACTCGAAAATTATCGTGGCAATCAATAAAGATTCTGAAGCGAGCATTTTCAAAGTTGCTGATTATGGAATCGTTGGTGATTTGTTCGAAGTCATTCCAATGTTGACAGAAGAATTCAAAAAAATGAAAGCTAATTAATACTAAAAAAACTCCGCAAAATGAATTTTTTGCGGAGTTTTTTTGTTTAAAATATTTTTAAAAGGTTAATATACCTAAGAAGGATTAGGTCTAGAAAGTAATTTTTCGCTTACTGAGCAGAATAGTAGAAGCGCTTTTTCTCACATGCTATACTACGTTTACAGTTTGTATTTGAAGGAGGATATTTATTATGGCAATTGTACACGGTACAGATCAAAGTTTTTCAAGCGAAATTTCAGACGGTTTAGTTTTAGTCGATTTTTGGGCACCATGGTGTGGTCCATGTAAAATGATCGCTCCAGTTTTAGTGGAATTAGACGCTGATATGAGTGATAAAGTTAAAATTGTAAAAATAGATGTGGATGAAAACCAAGAAACTGCTAGCAACTTCGGTATTATGTCTATCCCAACATTAGTTCTTTTCAAAGACGGGAAACCTGTTGATAAAGTAGTTGGATTTAACCCGAAAGAAGCATTAGTAGATTTAGTTAACAAACACGCATAAAATTGCCCTTTAGTCAGGAACAAGTATATTGACATATTAAGAAAATCGGGTACCCAAGGGCGCCCGGTTTTTTTTCAGTAGGTGATGATAATAGTGAATGAATTAATACAACAGAAATGTACGATATTACCGGACCAGCCTGGTGTTTATTTAATGAAGGACAGGCAAAGTACGATTATTTATGTTGGAAAAGCCAAAGTATTAAAAAATCGAGTACGTTCGTATTTCACTGGCAGTCATGACGGAAAAACACAACGTCTTGTCAATGAAATTGAGGACTTTGAATACATCGTTACATCTTCAAACATCGAAGCATTGATTTTAGAACTGACCTTAATTAAAAAACACGATCCTAAATATAACATTATGCTAAAAGATGATAAAACATATCCCTATATTAAAATAACAGGTGAAAAACACCCGAAATTAATTACAACCCGGCAAGTTAAAAAGGACAAAGGAAAATATTTTGGTCCTTACCCAAATGCATATGCAGCTAGTGAAACAAAAAAATTGTTGGATCGATTATATCCATTACGCAAATGCACAACATTACCGGACAGAGTTTGTTTGTATTATCATTTAGGTCAATGCTTAGCGCCTTGCGTAAAACCAATTGAGCAAGATGCCTATCGTGAGATTATTGATGAAATAACACGATTCTTAAATGGAGGATACAAACAAGTCAAACAAGAATTAACAGGGAAAATGTTAGTGGCTGCTGAAAATTTGGAGTTTGAACGAGCAAAAGAATACCGCGATCAAATCACGCATATTGAAACAGTCATGGAAAAGCAAAAAATGATGACGAATGATTTTACGGATCGTGATATTTTTGGCTATGCAATTGATAAGGGCTGGATGTGTGTACAAGTTTTCTTTGTACGACAAGGCAAATTAATTGAACGCGATGTATCTATATTCCCTTTATACCAAGATCCTGATGATGAATTTTTAACTTTCTTGGGACAATTTTATGATCAGCCTCATCATATAAAACCAAAAGAAGTGCTGTTGCCTATTTCAGTTGATTTGGACTTAGCCAATCAACTACTCGAAGTAAAAGTGGTTTCGCCAAGTCGCGGGCAGAAAAAACAAATGATTGATTTAGCGACAAAGAATGCTGAAATTGCAGTACGTGAAAAATTTCAACTAATTGATCGGCAAGAACAGCGAACGATAGGTGCTGTTGACGATCTCGGGAAAGCTATGAATATCTCGCCACCTCTAAGAATTGAAGCTTTCGATAACTCACATATTTACGGGGCTGACGCGGTCTCAGGGATGGTATCGTTTATAGATGGAAGACCTAATAAAAAAGACTATCGTAAATATAAAACGAAAACAGCGGCACGTCATGATGACTACGGGGCGATGCGAGAAGTTATACGTAGACGATACACGCGTGTATTAAATGACCAATTACCTTTACCTGATTTAATCGTTATTGATGGTGGGAAAGGACAAATGGAAATTGCCCGGGAAATTATTGAAGATGAACTTGGTTTATCTATACCGATTGCAGGACTCGCAAAAGATGAGAAGCACCAAACTTCTTCATTGTTATATGGGGATCCTCCTCAAATTATTCCGTTAAAACGGACGAGTGAAGGATTTTATTTACTTCAACGTATTCAAGATGAAGTGCATCGATTTGCCATTACATTCCATCGACAACAAAGAGGAAAACATACCGTCGCATCTGCTTTAGATGGCTTTGAAGGTATTGGACCAAAACGTAAAAAAATGTTATTAAAACATTTTGGATCAGTAAAACGTATCAAAGAAGCAACAGTCACTGAATTGAATGAATCAGGATTGCCTTTGAAAATTGCTGAATCAATGTCAACATATTTTCATAATGAAACATTGTCAAAAGAGTAACCATGTGCTATTGTTGACACACTGAAATTGAATCACTTAATAAGTGGTGATAGAGGTGCGAAAATCATCAGTAACCTGCTAGAGGATGAACAGATCCGACGACTGCAGGTGAAAGGGGAATTCGCCGAAGTTCGACATAAACTGTATCTTATGTCGCGCTGGTTTTGCATTGAAAAAATGCAGGATTGTCAGAATCTAAATGATTCTGGAGGGCTATCTCACATGGACGCTTCTTTCGAACGGCCATGCATGGAGACAGCTTTTCACGAATTTTCGTGGATAAGCTGTTTTTTTATATTGATAAACTTTTATTTTTGCGTATCAGTATAGGAAAAGACATCATCTTGCACTATTTTGGATGCAATCTTGTTTTTCTAATTTAGCTTCTTTGGAAATAAAGGGAGAGTTAACATTGAGTCGTATTGTCATGAAATTTGGTGGGACGTCTGTTGGTAACACTGAACGTATTCGTAACGTCGCAAAACGTGTTATCGGAGAGACTGCAAAAGGTCATGAAATTGTAGTGGTTGTCTCAGCTATGGGGAAAACAACAGATGAATTGCTGCGTTTAGCAGAGGATTTATCCGCAGAGCCCTCAAAACGCGAAATGGATATGTTGTTATCAACGGGGGAACAAGTGACAAGTGCTTTATTAACAATGAGTCTTCAACATATGGGGCAAGATGCGGTATCATTTACCGGCTGGCAAGCGGGCATTGGAACTGAATCCGTTCATCGTAATGCTCGGATTGAACACATCGATACCATTCGGATAGAACAAGCTTTGAGTGCTGGTAAAGTGATAGTTATTGCTGGATTTCAAGGGTTGGATGCGTTTGGTGAAATCACGACACTCGGTCGTGGAGGCTCAGATACAACGGCAGTTGCTATAGCTGCATCAATTCTAGCGGACCGATGCGATATTTATACCGATGTCGATGGCATTTATACGTCAGATCCTCGTTTTATAGAAGGTGCCAGGAAATTACAAGAACTGTCATATGATGAGATGTTAGAACTAGCAAATTTAGGAGCGGGTGTATTACATCCTCGTGCTGTAGAATTCGCCAAAAACTTTTGTCTGCCACTCAGTGTTCGTTCAAGTTTAAGCGAAGAAACAGGCACCATATTATTGGAGGAACCAACAATGGAGAAAAATCTAATTGTGCGCGGTGTCGCATTTGAACCAGAAATTGTTCGTATTACGATTGCATATGAAGTGCCATTTAATGGCTCTCTCGCTAAAATTTTTACTATGCTTGCAAGATATCATATAAACGTTGATATTATTGTTCAAAGTATTATGGAAGGGATACAACCAAGTGTGTCATTTTCAATTAAAAAAGAAGATTTTGCCGAAACAATTCACATATTAAAAAGCAATAAGGATGATTTAGGTTACCAATTAGCGAATTTTGAAGAGGGCTTAGCTAAAGTATCAATTGTTGGTTCTGGAATGGTTTCAAATCCTGGTGTGGCTGCTCAAATGTTCGATCGACTTCGTAAAGAAGAAATCGCTGTTAAGATGGTGAGCACCTCAGAAATTAAAGTTTCGGTAGTTATCCCTGAAATTGACATGTTAAAAGCAACAAATGCTTTGCACGATGAATTTGGATTAGCTGTAGTTCGAGTGTAAGAGTTTGTCATGCTATGATGATGATATTCTGATTAACATGAGAGGCAGTGAAAGTTAATGAACTGGCATATCGTGGAGGATTTAATCAAAAAAGCACAGCGTGATGGACAGTTTGATCATTTGCCGGGAGCAGGGAAACCTTTGCCACCAGATGAATTTGCTCATTATCCAGAAAATATTCGTATGGTTATGCGCATATTAAAAAACTCAGGTCATGATGCAGAAGCGCAGTTTATTAAAGAAGAAATAAGTGATTTGCAACATCAAATGAAAAAAGCTACGCGACAAGAAAAGACTGAGCTAGAGCAACAGTACAATCAAAAACTCACAAAAATGAATCAACTTTTATCTAAAAAAGGAATTAAGACAAATAGTAGTGCATTTAAACAATACCAATCTCAAATAGACGATAAGTTTAAATGGGATTAAAAAAAGCTGGCAGTCACTCCATATGGAAGTGGCTGCCAGCTTTTTTATAGATAAAACTGCTTTAAATTTGTAAACTGAACAACTATTATAAATTTCTGTGTCTAACTAAGTAGCCTACCATGGTGTGCTATTCTATGCTGTTTAAATTTTCTCTTTTAGATCCCATTTCACGTGGAATTGAATGACGTTCTTCTTCAGGTCCTTTTCTTCAAAGCATTCGGTCAAAAAGCCACCTAGTTTTTGTTGTTGTTGTGCTAAAAAACCTGCCTCTATGCGAAAGCAACGTTTTTCGATTTGGAGTAAATCAGGTTCTCCTGTTAATTTGTAAAAGGCTTCATTTTTTGTAAGGCGTTCAAGTGTTAACTCACCCCACCCAGCTTCTTGAAAAAAAGAAGTCGTTTCTTCCATTGAAAACATCTGAAACTTACGAGCTAATTCTTTTCCTGACCAGTATAAAATATCGCTTTCGTGCTTGCCTAGAATTGTAGAAAGCACATGATCCCGAATTAATTCATAACCAAAAGTGGGTACTGTTTTTGTGTCTGTCATTGTCATTTAAATCTCACTTTCTAAATAAATTCGCGTCAAAATTTTTTGAATATAAGAATTTAACATAGGCAAGGTAGAAAAACTATGCAAAATCGAGAATATATCTGCGTTTACTTGTTGTTTCTAGTGCGCTCCCTTGCCTTGACGCTCCCTATCGATGGGAGTACAATAAACATGTCATAATATTGTACCATGATGAGATATGCAGTCAATATTGCTTTCGTAGCATACGAAGGCTTGAATTTGTCTGACTATTTTAAGTACCGAGGGGGTAATAGATTTGTCGAAAGATAGTGATTTTTATTTACGCCGTTTGCATTCTCTACTTGGGATCATTCCGATTGGTTTGTTCTTGACGCAACATTTAGTAATAAACTATTTCGCAACACGAGGCGCAGCGTCATTTGAAACTGCGGCACACTTCATGGAGAATCTTCCGTTCCGCTTGTTTTTAGAGTGGTTTGTGATTTTCTTGCCATTAATGTTCCATGCATTCTATGGTCTCTACATAGGATTCACCGCAAAGAATAATCCAAAACGTTTTGGTACTTTCCGTAACTGGTTGTTTGTTTTACAACGATTTAGTGGAGTCTTCCTTGTCGTGTTTATCGCATGGCATATTTTTGAAACAAGATTCCAAGCAGCAATTGGTGCAAAAGAAGTTAATTTTAACATGATGGCTGATATTTTAGCGAATCCATTTATGTTTGCTTTCTATGTGGCAGGTGTTGTAGCTGCAACATTCCACTTTGCAAATGGTATTTGGTCATTCCTAGTAAGTTGGGGTATCACTCAATCTCCTAGGTCACAACATATTTCTACTTATGTGACGATAGGGATCTTCTTAGCATTATCTGTAGTCGGCATTCAAGCACTTCTTGCATTCGTGTAAAAAGTTTATTAATTGAAAGCGTTTGACTACTATTAAAAAGAGGAGTGAGGAAAATCATGGCAAAAAGTAAATTGATCGTTGTCGGCGGAGGTTTAGCTGGATTAATGGCTACAATTAAAGCGGCAGAAAAAGGTACACCTGTTGAATTATTTTCAATTGTTCCTGTAAAACGCTCACACTCAGTTTGTGCGCAAGGCGGGATTAACGGAGCTGTAAATACAAAGGGTGAAGGCGATTCAACAGCCAAACACTTTGACGATACAGTATATGGTGGAGATTTCTTAGCAAACCAACCACCTGTACAAGCAATGACTGAAGCAGCACCTAGCATTATTCATTTATTAGACCGTATGGGTGTTATGTTTAACCGTACACCTGAAGGCTTACTTGACTTCCGTCGTTTCGGTGGAACGATGTACCATCGTACAGCATTTGCTGGTGCAACAACTGGCCAACAATTATTGTATGCACTAGACGAGCAAGTACGTAAGTTTGAAGTTGACGGACTTGTGACGAAGTATGAAGGTTGGGAATTCCTTGGGGCTATTCTTGATGACGACGGAGTTTGTCGTGGTGTAATGGCACAAAGCTTAACAACAATGGAAATCCGTGCATTCCGTGGTGATGCTATTATTATGGCAACTGGTGGACCAGGGATTATTTTCGGGAAATCTACAAACTCTATTATCAACACAGGTTCTGCTGCATCAATTATTTATCAACAAGGCGGACATTACGCGAATGGTGAATTCATTCAAATTCATCCTACAGCGATTCCTGGGGATGACAAGCTTCGTTTAATGTCTGAATCGGCTCGTGGTGAAGGTGGACGTGTTTGGACGTATAAAGACGGAAAACCTTGGTATTTCCTTGAAGAAAAATATCCAGCTTACGGAAACTTAGTGCCACGTGATATCGCTACTCGTGAAATTTTTGATGTATGTGTTAATCAAAAATTAGGGATTAACGGCGAAAACATGGTGTACTTAGATCTTTCTCATAAAGATCCGAAAGAATTGGATATTAAACTTGGTGGAATCATCGAAATTTATGAGAAATTCATGGGTGACGATCCCCGTAAAGTACCGATGAAAATTTTCCCTGCAGTCCATTACTCTATGGGTGGATTATGGGTAGACTTTGATCAAATGACGAACATTCCTGGTATATTTGCTGCAGGTGAATGTGATTACTCTCAACATGGTGCAAACCGTCTAGGAGCAAACTCATTACTTTCTGCAATTTACGCTGGAATGGTTTCAGGTCCTAACGCTGTAGATTATATGAGCGCATTAGACAAGCATTCAGAAGATATGCCTTCTACAATTTTCGATGCACACATCGCTGCTGAGCAACAGAAGTGGGATGATACAATGGCATTAGATGGCACTGAAAATGCATATGTCTTGCATAAAGAGCTTGGCGAATGGATGACAGACAATGTAACAGTTGTACGTTACAATGATCGTTTACAAGCAACTGATGATAAAATTCAAGAACTTCTTGAACGTTATAACAATATTAATATTAACGACACTCAAAAATGGTCAAATCAAGGCGCAACATTTACGCGTCAGTTGAAAAATATGCTATACTTGGCTCGCGTAATTACATTGGGTGCACTTAACCGTAATGAGAGCCGTGGCGCTCACTACAAACCAGACTTCCCAGACCGTAACGACGATGAATTCATGAAAACTACGATGGCTAAGTTTGATCCAGCAACTGGTGCACCAATCTTCCATTATGAAGAAATCGATGTTACTCTTATTGCGCCGCGTAAACGTGATTACTCAGCGAAGAAAGGGGATTAATTATACATGAGTGCAGCAACAGCTACTAAAACAGTCGTTCTCGAGATCCTTCGCCAAGATACAACAGAATCTACACCATATTGGGAAAAATTCGAGTTAAATTATCGTCCAAATATGAATGTCATTTCAGCTTTAATGGAAATACGACGTAATCCAGTCAACTCAGATGGTAAACAGACAACACCAGTAAATTGGGATATGAACTGTTTAGAAGAAGTCTGTGGTGCTTGTTCAATGGTGATTAACGGGAGACCTCGTCAATCATGTACAGCACTTATTGACAAATTGGAACAACCAGTTCGCTTGGAACCAATGAAAACATTCCCTGTCGTACGCGATCTTATCGTAGACCGTACACGTATGTTTGATTCATTGAAAAAAGTGAAAGCTTGGGTTCCAATTGATGGTACGTATGATCTTGGAGAAGGTCCACGTATGCCTGAACGCAAACGTCAATGGGCATATGAATTATCAAAATGTATGACTTGTGGAGTATGTTTGGAAGCTTGTCCAAACGTAAACGACAACTCAGACTTTATGGGACCAGCTGTTTTATCACAAGTTCGCCTATTCAACGCGCATCCAACAGGCGCAATGAACAAAGACGAACGTCTTAATGCCCTAATGGGTAAAGGTGGTATCGCTAACTGCGGTAACTCTCAAAACTGTGTAGTTGCATGTCCAAAAGGAATTCCTTTGACAACCTCTATCGCAGCTATAAACCGTGATACTTCGGTTCAAATGTTCAAAAACTTCTTCGGAAGCGACCACATGGTTGACTAAGAAGAATTCAAATTTAGTAGCCTCTCGCATTTTTGCGAGAGGCTACTTTTTTTATTCGAGAATTAGGAGGAAATTGGTTAGTTGCTCCATTCCCGCCGAAAGTTGTCCCAGTCGAGCTAGAAGTTGACCCAGTCCCGTTGAAAGTTTCCTCATTCGAGCCAGAAGTTGCTCCAGTCGAGCCAAAAGTTGTCCTAGTTCCATCAAAAGTATCAAAAGTATCGAAAGTTTAAACGACATTAGCTTCGATACAATCAATTTAAAGATGTTAAAGTCTCGATTAAAACCTTTTCACTTCTTAAGAAAATTTGTTACAATTGCGTTAATAATGAATCGCCATTCATTTTAGAAAAGGGGAGTTATAAACTATGCGTGCATCTTATATTCAAGACCCGGAAAAATGGGCAAGTGGTTTCGATTTTTCAGTACCTGTGCAAGTTCGATTTGGTGAAACGGATATGTTTGGTCATTTGAATAATACATATAATTTTTCTTATTTCGAGTTGGCTCGAATTGAATATTTTAAGCACATCGGTTTGATGAATGATTGGCTTAATCCGAAAGGGACGACTATTCCAGTTGTTGCAGACCTTCAATGTGACTACGTGAAGCAAGTATTTTTTGACGAAAAGCTTCAAATTCATGTGAAAGCTGAGTCTATAGGTAATTCATCGGTTGATATTCATTACCATGCAACAAATAAAAAAGGGGATACTGTTTTCACTGGAAGAGGTTCTATTGTTCAAATTAATAAAACAACGGGAAAAGGTTCAGCGTGGACTGAGAAAGAAAAATCGTTATTCATTCCAAGATAGCCGTGACCTCTGCTAGGCTTTCAACATAAGTTACAAGGAAGAAGGGATAGGAGGGGCATATGTTGTCAGAACGGGCACATCATCGTTCATTATTGACTGGGCGAGAAAGAGAAATATTTCAATTATTAGTTCGTGATTATTCAACGAAAGATATTTCGATTCAATTAAAGATCAGTGAAAAAACCGTAAGAAACCACATCTCCAACACTATTCAAAAGTTAGGTGTATCGGGTAGATCACAAGCTATACTAGAACTTTTACGACTAGGCGAATTATCACTCGACTGAGTAGGTCTTGCCAATTTCCACAAAAAACGTCACAATGGATACAAAGTAACTGTATTCAGGGAGTGGATATTGAACATGACAGAGCAAATTTCGAGAAAACAACACAATCAAGAACAAGTAGCTTTTTTAGAGAAAGAACTTCGATATATTTCAGGAATAATAAAACAAAAAGGTCGACAAATATTAAGCAATTACACGGTTACGCCACCTCAATTTATTGCATTACAATGGTTATTTGAACATGGAGATATGACAATTGGTGACCTTTCTACCAAAATGTATTTGGCATTTAGTACGACGACAGATTTAGTAGACCGTATGGAGAAGAATCAAATCGTTATGCGTGTGCGTGACGAGCAAGATAGACGCGTAGTTCGAATTCATTTATTAAAAGAAGGCGAGCGCGTAATTGAAGAAGTAATACAAAAACGTCAAGCTTATCTACAAGAAGTTTTGTCTGATTTTGATGCGCCAGAAGTTCAACAATTGTCGAATTTGCTTCATAAACTTCATGTAAAAATGAAAGAGGATTGAGGCGAATCTCGTGAATGCACCTATCGGCGTGATCGATTCAGGTGTTGGCGGTTTAACGGTTGTAAAAGAACTTATGCGACGATTGCCCAATGAGCAGTTTCTCTACATTGGAGATACAGCTAGATGTCCTTATGGCCCTCGTTCAGCAACAGAAGTGCGGAAATTCACGTGGCAAATGGCACAAGCACTAAAAGGGCATTCCATCAAAATGCTCGTTGTCGCATGCAATACAGCCACAGCAGTCGCACTTGAATCTTTACAAAAAAAATGTCCGTTTCCGGTTGTCGGTGTTATTTTTCCAGGAGCCCGTGCAGCTATAAAAGCAACAAAACGATCAGAAGTATGTATTTTAGGTACTGCAGGTACGATTCTTAGTGGGGCTTACGAGCAAGCACTAAAATCGTTATCTTCTTCTTGTCATATAGTACCTCTAGCTTGTCCTGCGTTCGTTCCGCTTGTTGAAAGTGGTGAATACGAAGGGGACTTTGCAAATTATCTAGTTGAAAAAACACTCGAACCACTTCATGCAGAGTCGTTTGATACGTTAATATTAGGGTGTACTCATTACCCTTTATTACAAAAGCTTATCGAAAAGGCAGTTGGTCCGAATGTGACTGTATTATCATCTGCTGAAGAAACTGCTGATGATGTAGAGGAAATACTCAATTATTACCATTTACAACGTCAAGAAGTGAATACCCAGTCGCACTTTTTCTATACAACAGGATCCATTCCTATGTTTAAAACCATCATTAGTAAATGGCTTGAAATTTCAAACCCAAACATTCAACAAATAATATTTAAATAAAACCCGGAATTCTTTTGAAAAAAGGAATCTCCGGGTTTTGATTCGTTCACAGAATATGTGATACGATAAGCTTGCGAACCTACTATGAGGAGGCAACACATATATGAGACATGATGGACGAGACACAAACCAACTTAGACCAGTTACAATAGAAACAGACTATTTAGTACACCCAGAAGGTTCTGTTTTAATTACCGTAGGGCAAACAAAAGTCATTTGCACAGCTACGATCGAAGAACGTATCCCTTCATTTTTACGTGGTCAAGGTAAAGGGTGGATAACTGCTGAATACTCCATGCTGCCTAGAGCAACAGGCTCTCGAACTCAGCGTGAAGCGACAAAAGGCAAAATTGGTGGACGTACGATGGAGATTCAACGTCTCATTGGACGAGCATTAAGAGCAGTTGTTAATTTAGAAGCTTTAGGTGAAAGAACATTGTGGATAGACTGTGATGTTATCCAAGCTGATGGAGGCACACGAACAGCTTCTATTACCGGTGCATTTGTTGCGATGACAATGGCCATTGCAAAATTGCAAGATGCAAAACAACTGCCTGAATTCCCTGTAACCGATTTCCTAGCTGCAACGAGTGTTGGGATGGACGAAGAATTAGGCGCAATTTTAGATTTAAACTATGTGGAAGATTCCACTGCAAATGTTGATATGAATATTATTCAAACAGGTTCAGGACAGTTTGTAGAACTTCAAGGAACTGGAGAAGAAGCTACGTTTACGAGACAACAACTAAACGAAATGCTCGATCTAGGAGATGAAGGAATTAAAAACCTAATAGTAATTCAAAAAGAAGCGTTAGGCGAAATCGCTGACCGCATCGGTTATCAGTTAGGCGTTTTATAATGAAACAAGTAATTATAGCAACGAAAAATAAAGGCAAAGCAAAAGACTTTGAAGCGATTTTTAATCCATACGGTTTTGAAGTCCTGACTTTCCATGATGTTGCTGAAGATATGGAAGTCGAAGAAACAGGTACTACGTTTGAAGAAAACGCTATTCTAAAAGCAGAGGCGCTTGCAGAGCGATTACAAACGTTTGTAATTGCTGATGACAGCGGTCTTGAAATTGACGCTTTAAACGGCGCACCAGGGGTCTATTCTGCAAGGTATGCAGGGGTAGATAAAAGTGACGAAGCCAATATGGAAAAAGTGTTGACCGAACTAGCACATGTAGATGACAATAAGCGTATGGCTCGTTTTTGTTGTGCCATTGCTCTAGCAGGTCCAGGCATGGAGACTAAAACTGTCTTTGGGACATGCGAAGGTCTTATAGCACATGATCGAAAAGGAACGAATGGCTTTGGCTACGATCCTATATTCTTTGTACCAGAGTTAGGAAAAATGATGGCTGAATTACAACCTAAAGAGAAAGCTGCAATTTCTCATCGGGGAAATGCGATTAAGAAAATCTCAGAAGAATTACCAAACTTGTTGAGGTAAGGTGGCGAGCGGATGCGTATTGTAGTGATTAGTGACACACATGGAGAAACGAATTCGATTGATCAAGTCAGGCATGCAGTAGGACCTGTAGATGCTGTTTTTCATTGCGGAGACAGCGAACTCGATACACAACATGAATCGCTACAAGATGCTTTTGTAGTCGGAGGCAATTGTGACTGGGATTCCTCTTATTCGGCTGAAGTTTTCACCGAAGTTAATGGAGTAAAAGTTTTTATGACACATGGTCACTTATGGCAAGTGAAATCTACACTAATGCCATTAAGTACCCGAGCTCAAGAACTAGGAGCTGACGTGGTTCTCTTCGGGCATACTCATTTGTTAGGCGCAGAGCTTATAGGTAACACACTTTTCGTAAACCCAGGCAGTTTAGAATTGCCGAGAGGCCGCAAAGAAAAGAGCTATGCGATTATTGAAAAATCACAATTAAAGTGGATGGTAACATTCTTTTCGGATGAACATCAACAGCTGGAACAACAAGTATTTTCGATAGTTTAAAAATAACCTTGACTTATGGTGGGAATATTTCTATAATAAGTATTGTCTTTCATTTCTGAAACGAGTTGAAAGTAACATGTCTCAGTAGCTCAGCCGGATAGAGCAACGCCCTTCAAGATATTAGGAGCCTTTACAGGGAAACAAAAACCTGTGGAGTGGACGACACTATATCGGTGAAACCTTAACAGATCATGCTGATGGCAATACCGAGGAAACTTACGCTTCACTTTGGTGAAGAGAAGGCAATCTGAATGATTACGCAAGTAATGGTAAGAATGCTAAAAATCGTTCATTCGACGTGAGGTTCCGTAGAGACTACACGTGTCGCACCTGCAATGGTGAAGATATAGTCCAGACTACAAACAATGTACATTGGTAGCGAAAGCTATGGTGGTAAGCTAAGGCGTCGGTCGGGGGTTCGAATCCCTCCTGGGACGTAAGTTTTATAACGTTATATTTAAAGAAATAAGCACTTTCGCTTATGATTCAATATTACAGTACTCGGTCAGTCGAGTTTCTGTACTAAAGAATTGTAGGTGGAGGTGCTTTTTTCTGTGTCCAAAAAGAAGGGGATATTTAATATCCAAATTGAACAACCGCTATTCCCAGTAAAAAAACAGCCAGTGAAACGGAAAGACCTACAAATTGAACAAGCATTGACAGTGGTTTTAAAGCAACTTGAAGTGGGTGGTTGTCGTGAAAGAAAAATATACGATTACCGTACAATTGTTCACTACTTTACTAGAGATACTAAGGTTGAGTATTTGGTAGATATAACGAGTGACATTATATATTTGTGGCTGGGGCAGATGAATGTTGCTAATACGACTAAATTAACTCGTTTAAAGCGTTTCTAGGACGTTGTTTTGATAATGGGTGGCTTGCTAATAGGTTTTGGCGGTCAGTAAATATCAAAGTAGATACAGAAATAAAGATAGGGGCATCAGATGAAGATGTAAATTTACTATTATCTGTTCTCGATTTGTTTAAACTAAGTTCAGCTAATTCAAAGACTAGAGTGTATGGAGAAGGTACTACAAAGAGTGCAACAGCAATAATTGATATAAAAGATAAGAAATAATAATACATAAAAAGGATTGAGGATCGATAAAGGAGTATCATAACGTCATGACGAATAAATAAGCATGGGGGGTATGCCGTTATGACGATAATTTATAAACCGAGTGACGTAATGAAACAGCTAGACATCAAGGAATCTCTATACAAAAAATACATAGCTGCTTTGGAAAAAGACGGTGGCTATGTATTCCAGAAAAATCAGCAAGGCCATAGAATTTTTACTGCTGAAGATATTCAAACTTTGGAAAAGTTCATGGAGCTAATAAAGTATGACGGTATGACGATTGAAAAAGTCGCTAAGAAAATTGGCGAAATGAATAGTCATGACGGTCATGACTCTATTAGCGAAGAAGAACCAAATAGATATGACGTTATGGCTTTAGTTGAACAAGCTGTATCTTCTGCGCTTAAAGTTCAAGAAAAACAGATCCATGAGGTTATGACTTCTATTGCAAATCAAAACAACGAGCTGAAAGTACAATTAAAGAGAATTGAAGATAAGCATGATAAAGTATTTGTTCAATCACTCCGAGAATCTCAAGAAAATAAAAAGTTAATGCTTGAAGAAGTTAAAACTCAAGTTAAATCTGAAATTGCAGCTGCTAAAGAAGAAAAGAAGAAGTGGTGGAAGTTCGGCAAGTAGTATATAAAAAAAGTTTAACAAAGATTTTAATGAATATTTAGAGCTTCACTATTGAATACTGCAATTAATTCGTGGTGAATTGAACTACACTACACATTCGCTACTCGAAAATTATATAAAACCATTATTTACTAAGTTTTACAGGGCTATTAAACAAGTCTTCCTGGAAGGTAGAGAACACAGATGGTTTACGTTTAACCAATAAAAAACACTCAAAACCTTGTTATATAAGGTTTTGAGTGTTTTTTTCTTTTGTCTTGATATGTTTATTGTGTCGTTTATAAACAATAGATTTAAAAATCTATTAATAAATTGGTAATAGACAATCATCTTATATTCTCGAAGGCATTATTAATGCACCAATATATATGTTTTATTTTTTTGAAGTTCTTGGAGTTCTAGGTTCTAAACAACTTGAACATTTTTTCTGATTACTAGCTTTAAATTTAGTTAAAGTTTTTTCAAAATTATTCCCACATGAACATTTAAACAGTAGTTTTTGCGAGAATCCAAGATACTCAGTAGAAAGTAATTCACAATCTGAATTCTTCTTAACATACTCACTGATATTTTCAATAGTCCACTTTTTATTCATATTAACACCTCCGATAATGATTCCGAATATAAACACAGGAAGAAGTTTCGGATAACTTCCTTTGTTTTAGGATAATGACTTCCTAATTTATCTGCTTTGCACATTATACCATCACTTTAGCGCCAGAATGCTTTAAGATTTGATACAAAAATCGATATTAGCTTTTCTTACATTATAAGTAATGGGTATAGATAGTATTCAAAAGAAAGTTTTAGGGGGTGTAAGATTGGAACATCATACTAAAAACAAAGGTGATTTAGGTGTCCTTAAGGCTCAAGTGGATTTATGCAGCAAAGGTTACTTAATATTAACGCCTTTATCAGAGCATTCCCCATTTGATATAGTTGCCTATAAAAATGGTGAATTTATTCGGATTCAAGTTAAATATTAGTTAAATATAGAAGTGTTAATTCCAAAGGGTTTTTGTTTGTAAGATTTAGTTCTTCATATAGTACTTCAAAAGGCTGTTGTGAAAAACCCGTTGATAAGAAAGAAATAGATTTATATTGTGTGTTTTGTCCAGACACCGATAAGTGTTACTATTTTGATCCGAAAAAGTTTAAAAGCACTGTAAATATTAGAATCAACAAGACTCTTAATAATCAAAGTGAAAAAATTAATTTTGCTGAGGATTATTTAATGATTCCTACAATAAATAGAAATTCACTTGATTCAATAGATAACGAAACTTAGGTTTCACTTTGCATATTACGTTAAAGTGTTCTATTTATGTGGAAATTAATAATTTCCACGAAACCATACCAGTTACCCTTTAAATGATATTTTAGGATAAATACATTTCCCTATTTCTTCATTTCATATCTTGGCTTGTATGTGTTTTTTTGAAATTGAAAGCTTAAGAAATATTCATTCTAATATGGTGATAACTATTTCGACAGGCTTCGACAAACCATCTTTTCCATATTAAGTACAAATTCTTACTATACTAAGTTTCAGTCCTTATGAAAACTTAACACTGTACACCGACAACAATGTGTTATCATTACTTTTGTTTTATAAATGATATTAAGCACATATCTAAAATAAGTAAGAATTATAAAAAGATGGTGTCGAATAATCTTTATATATGAAATGATAGTATTTCATCGTTAGGGTGTTAGGGTTTGAATTTAATTTTACTTTAATAAGGTAGGGTTAATTAGAAGGTTTAATTCCTTCGTATATCCAATGATTTGCAAAGAGAGGAGTTGCCTCAGTGTTTGAAACATTATTATTAAATATCTTATTCTTAATTTTTCCGCTCTTATTATTTGTCATATTTTTTGAAAATCGTAGACCTGTTTATAGCAATTCATTCCTCATTACCTTTTCTTCAATCTCGATGATTTTATGCATGTTGTATCCGATCCATCTTCAAATTGGTTTTATTTTTGATTTACGTTATATTCCATTCATTATCGTTGCGCTTTATGGTGGATATAAAAAGGTACTTCCTTTATATATCCTATTAAATATATATCGATTTATAATTGGGGGAGAAGGTACGATTCATTCACTCATATTTTCAACGGTGATTTTTCTAGTCGTGCCCTTGATAAGTAAAAAGTTTCTTAAATACTCAACTCAAAAACGGGTAATTACAGGAGTTTTCGCAGTCTTATTTACGATGGGGCTATATTTATTGTCACTTAGCACATTTTTTGTGCACCTAACGAATGAATTTTGGCAGCTTGCTTTCTATTCAGTGTCGACACATGTTTTGGTCATTACATTGAATTTGTTAATGATCGAAAAAGTTATTTCGAATATTAAAAGTCGAGAAAACTTTCTCCATACAGAACGACTCCATGTTATGAGTGAGATTTCTGCAAGTGTATCGCATGAAATTAGAAATCCACTAACGGTAACTCATGGATTTCTACAACTTTTAAAAGAATCTAAGACCTTATCAACTGATGAAAAAGTATATATTGATTTCTCATTAAAAGAATTAGAACGGGCAGAGGGGATTGTAAGTAACTTTCTTGCTTTTGCAAAACCGCAATCAGAAAATATGGTGTCTTCCAATTTAAAAGAAGAGATAGAGTACGTGAAAAATATTTTGTTTCCATATGCCAAAATGAATCATGTTGATATAGAGTTTCAGTTTAATAATACACTGAAAAAAAGATACGATAAAAATCAGATGCAACAATCATTAATTAATTTATTGAAAAATGGAATAGAAGCAATGAAAGAAAGTGGCGGTATTTTATCTATTGATGTATCGGAGCAAAATCGGTCCATCATAATAATAATTAAAGATAACGGTATTGGTATGACGGAAGATGAAATTTCACAATTAGGTAAGCCTTACTACTCGACGAAAAAAGAAGGAACAGGCCTTGGTATGCTCATGGTGTATGGTGCTATTAGTAAAGCCAAGGGGACAATTGAAGTGGAAAGCGAAAAAGGAAAGGGCACTACTTTCACGATTACACTTCCTGTTTAAAAAGTAACGAAAAGGTGTGAAAATATGCGCATCTTTTTTAAATTTTGTGCTACTATATACTCGAGAGAAAGGCGGAATCTGCATTGCGAAGAAAGTATGGAAAATTACAAACAAAAGAGAATCTCATTGTTTTTCCAGGTATGGTGGATAAGTTGATCGCTGAAGGGCTTAAACATGCTGAAGATTTTCAATATGATTTAGCGGTGGATTCAATTAGACAAGCCTTGACCTATACTGAAGTTGATGAACAAACACTGGGTGTTTATGCATATTCATTGTATGAAATTCGAGAATTTGAAGAATCTCAAAAAGTATGCGAAGAATTATTAAAGCTCGGTCCTTCTTTTTACTTCGAAACAATGGAGTTAAATATTACTGTTCTGATGGAGCTGCGTCAGTTTGATGAGGTTACTAAAATTGTGGAATCATTGCTTGAAGAAGGTATTGTTCCTCCTGAAAAAGTGGATAAGTATGAACAGTTGCTTACATTAAATGAAAGACTTTCCAAACAAAACGAAGATATTTTGTTAGATGATGCTCCACATAATAATAAAATTGATTCAAGCCTTTTTCAAATTGAAACATTTTCAGCATTTCCCCAAGATAAGCAACAACAACTTCTATTAGAATTGCAAGGGGAAAATTTATCGTCAATTGAAAACGAATTAGCAACGATTATTGAAAATGGGCTTATTCCTCCTATTAGTAAATCATTTGCTTTGTTATTAATGGTGATTAGTGGAATAGATCGAACCCTATCAATTGAAAAATTCGGCTTTAAGGTTGATGTAACACCTAAAGGATTACCTGAACCTGCAAATACCACTAAAGTGAAATCTGTCCTAGCGATCACGCGAGAAGAATTAGTGCAAAATCCAACTAAACTAGACATGGTACATGACTTAATTATTCGTCATGCGTTTGCCATGTATCCATTTGAATGGTCTACGTTCGACAAACAAGAGGTAGCAGAAGCATACATAAACTATGTAGGAGCAATGTTAGGCGAAGAAGTGGCTTGCGAAGCACAGATGTACGATTTATTGGTAGAGATTGATGGGATGTACGAATTACGCGGTAAGTGAATAAGTTGAAAGTATCGGTGAATGTGATATACTAAAATGGTTGTCAAATTCATAGATAAGAATGATTGTAACAAGTTAATTAAAATAATGGAGGTTGAATATATGTCAGTGAAATGGGAAAAACAAGAAGGTAACACAGGTATATTAACAGTAGAAGTAGACGTTGCGATAGTTAAAGATGGTTTAGACAAAGCATTCAAGAAGGTTGTTAAAGAAATTAACGTTCCAGGTTTCCGTAAAGGGAAAATGCCACGTAAAATGTTCGAACAACGTTTTGGTACTGAATCTCTATACCAAGATGCTTTAGACTTTATTCTTCCTGATGCATACTCTGGAGCAGTTGAAGAAGCGGCGATTGATCCTGTTGACCGTCCAGAAATCGACATCGTAAAAATGGAGCAAGGTGAAAACTTGATTTTCACAGCTACAGTTACAGTTCGTCCTGAAGTAACTCTTGGAGACTATAAAGGTCTTGAAATTTCTAAACAAGAAACAGACGTAACTGATGAAGAAATTGAAGCTCAAATAAAAGAACAACAAACTCGTTTAGCTGAGTTAGTAGTTAAAGAAGAAGATGCAATCGTTGATGGTGATACGGCAGTAATCGACTTCGAAGGATTCCTAGGAGAAGAAGCATTTGAAGGTGGAGCTGGTGAAGACCACACACTAGAAATTGGTTCAGGTTCATTCATTCCAGGATTTGAAGAGCAATTAATCGGTTCAAAAGCTGGAGATAACAAAGAAGTAGTTGTGACTTTCCCTGAAGAATACCATGCAGCTGAACTTGCTGGTAAAGAAGCTACTTTCAAAGTAACAGTGAAAGAAGTAAAAGGAAAAGAACTTCCTGAATTAAATGATGAGTTAGCAAAAGAAATTGATAACGAAGTTGAAAGTATGGACGAGCTTCGTACAAAGCTAAAAGAAAAAACAGTAGTAGAGAAGAAAAATGCTGCTGAATCTAAAGTAAAAGATGAATTAGTTGAATTAGCTGCAAACAATGCAACTATCGACATTCCTCAAGCAATGGTTGATATGGAAGTAGAACGTATGTTAAACGACTTTAAGCAACGTTTAGAATCACAAGGTATGAATCTTGAACTTTACTTCCAATTCTCTGGTCAAGATGAAAAAGCACTTCGCACACAAATGACTGAAGATGGTCAAAAACGTGTGAAAGTTTCTTTAACACTTGAAGCGATTGCTGAAGCTGAAGGTTTCACACCTTCTGAAGAAGAAATCAATAGTGAATTAGAAAAAATGGCTGTTCAATTCAGCATGCCAGCAGAAAAAATCCGCGAGTCACTTGGTGGAACTGATGCTTTAGAAAACGATCTTCGTTTACAAAAAGCAATTGACTTCTTAGTTGAAAACGCTAAAGTTTCATAATAAAATCTATACTCGCTTAACTAGAACAAGGGGCGGATGTTTAACCCGTTCCTTGTTCTTTGTAATACATAGGTAGTGATTGTCAATCGATTTAAAAGATACAAAAATAATGGTTTAAGATTTCATTAATCTTATTAGTTGATTCTAGTAGGAGAATCTTGTAAGATTGTGGCTTGAATAGGGGTGAATATTTTGTTCAAATTTAATGATGAAAAAGGAAACTTAAAGTGTTCCTTCTGTGGAAAATCCCAAGAGCAAGTTCGTAAACTGGTCGCAGGACCTGGTGTATATATTTGCGATGAATGTATTGAATTATGTACAGAAATCGTAGAGGAAGAACTCGGTACAGAAGAAGAAACTGAGTTTAAAGAAGTCCCGAAACCTAAAGAAATTTTATCTATTTTAGATGATTATGTAATTGGTCAAGAACGAGCAAAAAAATCGCTTGCAGTTGCCGTATATAACCACTACAAACGAATCAATTCTAATAGTAAAATCGATGATGTCGAGTTATCTAAATCGAATATCGTGATTTTAGGGCCAACAGGTAGTGGTAAAACATTGCTTGCTCAAACACTTGCACGCATTCTGGATGTGCCATTTGCTATTGCAGATGCAACATCACTTACTGAAGCGGGTTACGTGGGAGAAGATGTAGAAAATATTTTACTTAAATTAATCCAATCTGCTGATTACGACGTAGAAAAAGCTGAAAAAGGGATCATCTATATTGATGAAATCGATAAAGTAGCTCGTAAATCAGAAAATGCATCAATCACGCGTGATGTTTCAGGTGAAGGTGTTCAACAAGCACTTCTAAAAATATTAGAAGGCACAGTTGCTAGCGTTCCTCCTCAAGGCGGTCGTAAGCATCCTCATCAAGAATTCATTCAAATCGATACAACGAACATTTTGTTCATTGTTGGTGGTGCATTTGATGGAATCGATCAAATTATTAAACGTCGCTTAGGACAAAAATTGATTGGTTTTGGTTCGAATCCTAATGTTAAAGAGCCGGATGAAGCTTCTTTACTATCACACTTAATTCCAGAAGACTTGTTGAAATTCGGATTGATTCCAGAGTTTATTGGCCGTTTGCCAGTATTAGCAAGCTTAGAACAATTAAGTGAGAATGCACTTGTTCAGATTTTAACTCAACCTAAAAATGCATTAGTGAAGCAATATCAAAAAATGATTGAATTGGATAATGTGAAATTAACATTTGAAGATGATGCATTAATTGAAATTGCTAAACTAGCAATTATCCGTAAAACGGGTGCACGTGGACTTCGTTCAATTATTGAAAGTTTAATGTTAGAAGTAATGTATGAATTGCCTTCTAGGGAAGATATTAAGGAGTGCATAATTACAAAAGAGACAGTTACTGATTCTTCACATCCTAAATTGTTACTAGAAGACGGTACTGTATTAAATCAAAACGATGAAAAAACTTCAGCATAAGTTGAGTTGAGATAAGCTGGCTTCGAACGTGCGTATGCATACGCGCAGCTCGGATGTCAGCTTTTTCTTACATATGTTTGATTTACGGTTAATTCGGACAAAATTGGATTGAGGTGAATTTCCACATGACAAAGAAAAATGAAGAAAAAATTGTTCCGTTATTACCTTTACGTGGTTTATTAGTGTTCCCAACAATGGTATTACACATTGATGTGGGGCGTGAACGTTCAGTGGCTGCGCTTGAGCAAGCTTTATTAAGTGATTCCATTGTTTTCTTAGCAACGCAAAAGGAAATGAACGTAGAACAACCTGAAGAAGATGATTTACATGATGTTGGAACATTGGCGCATGTAAATCAAATGATTAAATTACCAAACGGAACTATTCGCGTGCTAGTTGAGGGCGTGGAGCGTGCCACATGGTCTGGTTATACAGAAGGTGACAATTACGCGACAGTCGCAGCCACATCTTCTGCGGACGAGACGGAGAAAACGCCAGAACTTGAAGCACTAATGCGAGTTCTTCTTGAGTATTTTGAAAAATATTCAAAAATATCAAAAAAAGTCACAACAGAAACGTATGACACAGTCTCAGATATTGAAGAACCAGGTCGCTTAGCAGATATGGTTGCTTCTTACTTGCCATTAAAAATGATTGGTAAACAAGAAGTGCTCGAAATATTCAAGGTGAAAAACCGTTTAGAATGGCTAATTAATCGCTTGCACAATGAACAAGAAGTACTAGATATGGAAAAGAAAATAACGAACCGTGTAAAACAAGCGATGGAACGTACTCAAAAAGAATTTTATTTACGTGAACAAATTAAAGCAATTCAATTGGAACTTGGCGATAAAGAAGGGAAGACGGGGGAAGTTACCGATCTTCGCAAGAAAATTGAAGAATCTGGAATGCCTGAATCCACTTTGAAAGTTGCCACAAAAGAGTTGGATCGCTATGAAAAATTACCAACTGCAGCAGCTGAGAGTGGTGTCATTCGCAACTACTTGGATTGGTTAATTGCTTTGCCATGGACAGACGCAACGGCAGATCGTTTAGATATTAGTCACGCGGAAACAATATTAAACCGCGATCACGAGGGACTTGAAACAGTGAAAGAGCGCGTGCTGGAATATTTGGCTGTGCGCCAATTAACAAACTCATTGCGTGGACCGATTCTATGTTTATCAGGACCTCCTGGCGTTGGGAAAACCTCGCTTGCTCGTTCAATTGCGACTTCACTTGGACGTGAGTTCGTTCGTATTTCATTAGGTGGAGTGCGTGATGAATCTGAAATTCGTGGGCATCGTAGAACTTATGTAGGTGCTTTACCTGGACGTATCATTCAAGGAATGAAAAAAGCCGGGAAAATCAATCCAGTTTTCTTATTAGATGAAATTGATAAAATGTCCAATGACTTCCGTGGCGATCCGTCTTCAGCGATGCTTGAAGTACTGGATTCTGAACAAAACCATTCATTTGGAGATCATTACCTTGAAGAAACGTATGACTTATCAAATGTGCTATTTATTGCAACAGCTAACGATTTAGGTGCGATTCCTGGGCCTCTTCGTGATCGTATGGAGATCATTTCAATTCCAGGTTATACGGAAATTGAAAAGCAAGCAATTGCGAAAAACCATTTATTGCCGAAGCAAATAAAAGAGCATGGCTTAACAAAATCACAATTGCAAATGCGTGATGATGCGATGCTCGATTTAATTCGCTATTACACACGTGAAGCAGGTGTTCGTAGTTTAGAACGTCAAATTGCTTCAATTTGCCGTAAAGTTGCGAAACAAATTGTATCAAGTGATAAAAAACGTATTGTAATAAAAACGTCATCTTTAGAAGATCTTATTGGCAAACATAAATTCCGTTATGGACAAGCCGAGACAGAGAATCAAATTGGTGTCGCTACAGGATTAGCTTATACAACTGTTGGTGGGGACACACTTCAAATTGAAGTATCACTATCACCAGGTAAAGGAAAGTTAATATTGACTGGTAAATTAGGTGATGTGATGAAAGAATCTGCACAAACTGCCCTTTCTTTCGTTCGATCGAAAACCGAAATATTAGGTCTAGATGCAAATTTCCATGAGACACATGACATTCATATCCATGTGCCTGAAGGCGCTGTTCCAAAAGATGGACCTTCTGCGGGTATTACAATTGCAACTGCTCTTGTTTCCGCTTTGTCAAAACGTCCAATTCGTCGAGAAGTGGGTATGACGGGTGAAATCACATTACGTGGTCGCGTATTGCCTATAGGTGGTCTCAAAGAAAAAACATTAAGTGCTCACCGTGCAGGATTAACTACGATTATTTTGCCGAAAGATAATGAACGTGATATAGAAGATATTCCAGAAAGTGTGCGCGAAGATTTAACGTTTAAATTGGTTTCGCATGCTGACGAAGTGCTTGAAATAGCACTAGAGGGAGGCGATGTGCAATGAAAGTGCACAACGTAGAATTAGTAATAAGTGCAGTACGACCAGCGCAATATCCGGAAGATGGTTTTCCGGAGTTTGCTTTAGCTGGTCGTTCTAATGTTGGAAAATCTTCATTTATTAATAAGTTGATAGGTAGAAAGAGTATGGCGCGAATCTCTTCAAAACCTGGGAAAACGCAAACATTGAATTTCTATAAAATAGAAGAGCAACTGTTTTTCGTTGACGTCCCTGGCTATGGTTATGCAAAAGTGTCGAAATCCTCTCGTGAAGAGTGGAGTAGGATGATAGAAGAATACATTACGAGTCGCGAGTTATTAAAAGCCGTGATTCAAATTGTTGATTTACGTCACGCACCTTCAAACGAAGATTGCATGATGTATGACTTCTTAAAGTTCCACAACATTCCGTGTATCGTAATCGCAACAAAAGCGGATAAAATCCCTAAAGGTAAATGGGATAAGCACAAGAAAATGGTACGCGACGAGCTAGACATGGAAGCACATGATACATTGATTGTTTTTTCTTCTGAAACAGGACTTGGTTTTGATGCTGCATGGGCAGAAATCGAACGCCGTATGACACTAGAATTAGAAGTAGAATAGAACGGAAAAACTCACGAACAAGCATTGCGCTTTTTTGTGAGTTTTTTTATTTGAGTAATTTTAGCGGAATATCCAGAGATCGCGACAATGTGAAAAGGAATAAATACAAAAGCTGTATGATATTTCTATAGAACGGTTACACTCTCGAAGAAGCAATGCGTTTTTTTCTTTTAAGTGGTTCTTTAAAAGACAATAAATTATATAATTTTAGTTCCATAAATTAAGTGTTTCAGGTGTTTTGGACAAAAAATTTATTCATTAATATTGGTGATTTCCGTTTCAGGCGGAC